>JAUCQE010000341.1 GCA_030372865.1 Pyrinomonadaceae bacterium | reverse complement strand
TTCGGAACTCGTCGGCAGCGTCAGATGTGTATAAGAGACAGGCCATACACCTGATTTTACCACAGAGAACACAGAGCACACCGAGGTAGAAAAAGTAAATCTATCTCTGTGCTCTCTGTGTTCTCCGTGGTTAATTCGCTTTTTTGATCGCCGCAAGAACGTCAGCGTCTGCGGGCCGGAAAAGGCTCAACGCCTGCACCTTGTGGTACGCGATCTTGCCTTCCTTATCGATAACGACAACGCCGCGTGCCGACCGCCCCGGTAGCCAGCTTTTCATCCCGTACGCCTCGGAAACCTTGCCGTCCGCATCCGACAACAGCCTCAGCGGCAGTTCGTTCTTCTCCGCAAAGCCCTTGTGCGACGCGACCGTGTCGGTCGAGATCCCGACAACCTCCGCACCCGTCGCCTGATACTCCGACCAGTGGTCCCGCACCGAACAAAGCTGCGCCGTGCAAACCGGAGTATTGTCGCCGGGATAGAAAAGAAGCACGACGGTCTTGCCCCGATGCTCCGCCAGCGACCAATCATTCCCATCGCCGTCATTGAGAGAAAACTCGGGTGCATCGGTTCCAATATTCATAGACTATCCTGCCGATTTACTTAGCTGAATTGCTCCCCCACTTCTCGGGCAGAGTGAAGCACTCGGACGACCGTTACCTTCCCGGCCCAAACCCGATAGAAGACCAGGTAACTCCCAAAAGGAAAATACCGCAGGCCTTCCTGCACATCGTCGCGCGCTCGGCCGGTGAGCGGGTTATCGCCGAGCATTTCAAGAAACTCTTCAAGCGAATCGTTAAATTGAACGGCGGCGTCGATGTTATCCGCCGCGATAAAGACAAGGATCTCATCGATATCTCGCCGGGCTTCTTTCGAAAGCGAATAGTTAGGCATTTTCGCGTTTCATTGCCAGAAGCTTCTCGCGAAACTCTGCCATTACTGTTGGGCCGTCATAGATTCGGCCAGCCTCCAGGTCGTCGATGCCTAGCTGGATCTCGGCGCGCAGGGCGTTCAGCTTTGCCTCATGCATCTCATCGCGCTGCTGGAGCAGGCGAAGGCCTTCGCGCACCACCTCGCTGGCGGAATTATATTTTCCGGAGCCGACCTTGCTATCGATCATCGCTTCTAATTCAGGCGTCAAAGATACGTTCATAAATCCCACCTCTTACGACAAATAATAACATAAATTGTTATTGATAACGATCTTTGTTATTGAAAATCCCTTATGTCCTTAAATGGCTCGTCCTTGTCCTCAAAATCCGGCCGGTAGTAGTACGATGCGGATTCGTATTCCTGCATGAAGCCTTCTTCCATCCCGAGGTCTTCGAGCAATGACACTGCCTCGAACCATTCGCCTTCTGAGATGCGTCGGGACAGTAGGATATATCTCGGGTCGGTCGCGGCTTTGTTGGTGGCGTAGTACTGGGCCATTAGAGAAATGGCGGTTTTGGGGCCCAATTCGTCGCGGATCCAGCGGAGATTTTCCTCGAGCCCCGCGATGTCGTTAGGCAGCACAAGCAGACGGATCAGCAGCCCGCGTCTCAGCAAACCGTCCTCATCGAAAACGAGTTCGCTCCCCATCTGCCGGTACATTTCCTTGATGGCTGCGCGAGCAAACCTTGGATAATCGCGGATCTTGGAAAACTGCATGCCGGCATCTGCATCTGCGTATTTCAGATCCGGCAGATAGACGTCGACGATGCCGTCAAGCAGCCTCAACACCTCGACCGAGTCATACGCATTCGTGTTGTAGACGATCGGCAGGCGAAGGCCTCGCTCGGCGGCGATCAGAATCGCCCTCGCCATCTGCGGGGCGAAATGCGTCGGCGAAACAAACCCGATATTATGACAGCCGCGGTCCTGCAGCTCGAGCATCATCTCGGCCAACCGCTCGTGCGACACCTCGTTCTTTATCTGCTGTTTCCAGGTTTGCGAGATCTGGTAGTTCTGGCAGTAAACGCACCGCAGGTTGCAGTTACCGAAGAAAATATTTCCGGTTCCCCGCGTTCCGCTCAGCACCGGCTCCTCGCCAAAGTGTGCCGTGTAGCTCGAGACGATCGGCAGCCGCCCCGAATAGCACGCCGCGATCTCGTCCTTCAGCCGGTTGTTGCCGCAGTCTTTCGGGCAAACGGTGCAAGAGCGAAGCAGTTCTTCCAACTGTTCGACCCGCTCCGCAAGCCTATTCTCCGCCAAGAGTGTTAGATACCTTGGGTTTGACATATCCCTTGATCCTGCCTTTTACGTCGTACTTTATCGCCACCTCTTCCGGCGCGACCTTACGGGCCAGCTCCCATGTAAAGTCCATTTCGGCATTTACCGTGGCGGTCGCCATACGGGTTTCCCTCAGCATCAGTATGCTGCCGTAAAACAGGAACATTATCCCGATCACCCCGACGATGATCGGCATCCACCGATAGACACCGAAAAGCCCCGCGATCGCGATCGTGACGCTCGTCAGGATGAACAGCATCAACCCGTAATAGAACGCCCCCATTGCGCGCTGCAAAATTCTTGAGCGGGTCGTCACCTTATCGATCAGGTCTATAACGACCTCGACACGCTGTTCGTAAAGCGGGATGTTCTCTTTGTCCGGGGCAAATATCAGCTCGCCCAGCCGCACCTCCAGCGCACGCACACGGTCGACCACACGCCCAAGCCGCGTCGATGTCGAGAGCACCAGCGACCCCGTCGCCGAGATCAACAAAGCCGGCGTGATCATCGCCGTCAAAAACTCGATCGTCGAACTGAGCGCCGTCGGATTTACATTTACAAGATCACCAGCCGCCATAGGATTTAGGTTTTAGGTTACAGGTGTTAGGTACGGGTTCCAAGTTTTAGATTTTAGGTTTTAGGTTACAGGGGTTAGGTCACGGATTTAATTTCCAGATTCCACATCTTACATTCGAGATCTGAGACCTGAATTCTGAGATTTGAAATTTCAAATTTCAAATCTCAGATTCCGACCCACTTTCCCATTCTCTCACCTTCCCACTTTCCTATTTCTCATCTCTCATCTCTCACTTCTCAATTCTCTCATCTCTCACTTTTCAATTCTCTCGTCCTCTCCACCTCCGCCGCCATTCTTCCGGTCAGCATGTACCAGATCATCTTGAAATCGCTGACGAATGACCAAAGCGGATATTTGAACGTCGCCGGCCGGTTCTTTTCGACCACAAAATGCGCGAACCACGCGAATGCATACCCAACGACGAGAAAGAGCGGAAAGAAATACCAGCGGCCGGTGGCGATGAACCATACGAGCAGTGCCAGCCCGAGCGTCGTCCCGGCAAAATGCAGCGCACGCGTTAGCGGTTTCGAGTGTTCCTGAACGTAGAAATCCCAAAAGTCCGAGTAATTATCGATCATCCCCGAGGCCTCCTAAAGGTTCTTGCTCACAAGATCTGCGATATGCACGCCGATGACAGCCGAAACCAGCTTCAGCCCTCCGCCTATGACCGACGAAGCCGGAAAAGTGATCAGCACCGCCGACCAACCGCGAAATCCGCGTTTCTGCAGCAAGTGTGTCCCAAACGCCGCGAGCCCGCTCGTCACCAGAGTTATAACAGCCGCAAGCGCAATATAAGCCAGCACGCCATACTGAGCATCTGATTCGGAAAACCCGTTCAATGCGAGCAGCACGAAAATGAACATCAGGTAGCCGACCACAACATTCACAAAGGCCGTAAGCAAGAACGCAATTATCTTAGCTGCCATAGAGAAAAAAGGATAAAGGAGAAAGGCTGAAGGATAAAGCGAAATTTGCGTTATCAGTTGTCAGTTACCACTTATCAGTTATTCCGAAATAATCGGAAACCGACGCGCGGAATACCACCCTCGCTACGGCCGTACGTCGGCAAGGCGTATCTTCTTTGCCCAGCCTAGTTTTTCGAAGATGCGGATGGTGATCCAGTTCATATCGAACTGATGCCAGTCGAGGCCGTGGCGGGCAGAGGTGGGGAAGGCGTGGTGATTGTTATGCCAGCCCTCGCCGAACGTGAGTATCGCAACGAACCAGTTGTTGGTCGAAAGATCGCGGGTCTCATGCGGGCGGCTGCCGTACATGTGCGCGAGCGAATTTACGAACCACGTCGTGTGCCACCCTAGAACGACGCGGGCCGCTACGCCCCAGACGACGAACTGCCAACCGCCGACGGCGAACAGCAGCACCGCCGACAGCGCGATCGGTACAAGGTAGTACCGCGAGATCAACCGGTGCACAGGGTCTTTCATCAGATCAGGGATGTACCTGCGCATCGTCTCGGCATCATGGTCTTGTGCCCGGCCCCAGACGACCCAGCCGAGCTGCGGCCACCAAAAGCCCGGCCGTGCCGAGTGCGGGTCGCGGTCGGTATCGACGTATTTATGGTGCATGCGATGCGTGGCCACCCATTTATCGGGCGGGTCCTGCATCGACATCGTGCCGAGAATGGTCAGCAGGTATTCAAGCCACTTCGGCGTCTGGAAACTGCGGTGCGTCAACAGGCGGTGCCAGCCCAAGCCGACGCCGAGGCTGCCGACGATCCAGTTGCCGATCAGCAGCACGGCAAGATTCTGCCAGCTAAAGGTGAAAAATACAGGTATCGCCGCGAGGTGGAAAAACGTGACCATTATGACGTTTCTCCAGTGGAGCTTCCGGCCGAAGCTTCGAAGGGTGAGGTTTTTTTGCATTAAGTGTTATCCCGGGTTCGATTCTTTCGAGGACACCTTCAGAATAACAGCTCAGCAGACGGCGAATTGTAATAGTTGAGTAAAAACTACGGATTCAAGCAGAACGTCGCACCGGTTTGCGCGCGGCCCTGCTTCCCGGAGTGCCCATTCCATCTCAAAGGGAATAGCCCGCGGCTACCATTCGTGCCAGCCGGTGCCGGCTCCCGAGCTATGGCCGCCTTTGCGGTAACCGGCGACGCTGCCTTTCGGCTGGGGCACGTATTTGGGCACGGAAAGTTCGGAAACCGGTATGCCGTTCTTTTTCGCATACTCGGTCGCGAGCTTTTCCGCCGCCTCGTCCCGGGCTTTGCGTTCGGCAAGCTCCGCTGCGACGTTCGCTCCGCCTTTGACGGCGCGGCCGCCGCGGACCACCGCGCCGATCCCGGTCAAGATGAGCGCGGCCTCGGCGATCTCGCCCGCGGTCTTTGCCACTTTCAAGATCTTGACTGCGGTCCCGGCTCCGGAAGCTGAACGGTCGTAGTAAACGGCCAGCGATTCCGCATTTGCCTGCACGATTATGGCGGCGACGACCAGATACACTTGCGCTTCGAGTACGTTGCCGCCCACGTTGGCGTAAAGGGCTTTGGTATAAAGCTGTCGCGGCCGCGTCCAGATCGATCGGCTCGGCAGCTCCGCGCCGCCAAGAAAGTCGGAGATCTCGGCAACGCCGGGAAATGCGTCGCGATATCGTTTGATAAGCCGTTCGTGCTCTTCGATGCCGTCGTCAAGCTCGACCGACAGCCGAGCCATCTGTGCTTTTAGCTTCGTCTGAACATAACCGGTGTGAACGGCGGTGTAATATCCGGCCCCAAGCATGGTGGTCGAAAGCAGTTCGTCGCGGTCGATCTTTCCGTCCTTGGTCGGTATCTCGTCACCGTCATAACCGAGCGAGAACCAAAGCTGCCACTTACGCGGGTCCTTTACATGCGATGATGGGTCTTGTACGTCTCGAACGTAAGGCTGGGTCACACGCAGCCAAATGCCTCGGCCGGCAAGCGTGTTTCTCACCTTTGCAAGGTAATTGACCTCGTCCGGATTATCCGTTCGCGGCGTCAGGGCGTCGGCGGTCAGGAGCTTATTGATGTCCAGGCGGATGTGATAATCCTGTTCGGAAACAAGGATCATCTTGTCATAGACACGCTGAGCCTTTTCCACTTTCTCAGGGTCGCGATTGACCTGCGAGCCGATCTGGTGCGTTACCGACTGCCGGTATAGATCATCGGCCTCTTTCTTTAGAACAGGGTTCAAGACCGCCGCGTCAAGCAGGTTCTGTATGTGCTCGACCTGGGCCGGCGAAAGGGCCGCGGCAAGGCCCGGTATCGTCGCGATCAGCTCCTTCGCATCGACCGCCCCCAATGCGGCCGCCTTCTGCCGGTCCCCTCTTCGCTGTGCCATTCCTTTGTACCTCCGGAACTTCGGACTACGAACGATCTAAAGACTTGACGAAGTCTCAAGTTCAATTTGCCGACCCACTTTCGGCATCAGGCTATCCAAGCCTTCGAAGCGGACGTCATCTTTTTATTGCAACACTATCCTATCTATGGCACAATAATCAGTCGGCAGTCTGGACAGTCTAGGAAGTCCGGGAAGTCGGCGGGTTTGGAGTGTGTCTGAGTGTTGAAAATGCGTTTGAAGAACGGCTGAAACTTTCGCGCACGCAAATCGCGGTTAGATCTTTGTAACACATTGATAGTAAATCAGTTATTCGCCCCGAAAGGCCTGGGACAACCCGCGAACAAGACAAGTAAATAGTGAATGGTGAATGGTGAATAGCAAAGAACGACTGGGAGTTGGCAACTGACAACTGGTTACTGGCTTGAAACCCCCTCTGCGCATCGCTGCGTTAAAGACCGACTTCAACGCAGACAACGCCGAGAAAGACGCAGAGATAGATGAGAGATGAGAAAAGAGAGATTCGTAACCTGGAATTTGGAATCTGGAACCGCCGAATCGTCTCACCATCGTCTCACGGCCGTCTCAGAATCATCTCACTGCGTCTCACGACCGTCTCAGGCCGTCTCAAACAGCCATGCGCGCGCACTGAGACGAGACGATTCGGGGAAGAAAGCAGCGCGCAAAGCGACTATTCCTTCCCATGCGATTAGAAGGTGATATTCTTGAATGACCTCGATTGGTAGGAGATCTTCAAGAGCCGAATCTCTTCGCCCGATCGAACGGCAATTATGAATACCGAATTCTCGTATGACCGCCTTCCGTATCCGAGCAAATTCTTCGTTCAGACATTTCCCGGAAGGCTCGCGACACAAGCTACCCTGTTCGGAATGGAACCGGCTGAGGCCGAGAGCTGCAGAGTACTTGAACTTGGTTGCGGCAACGGCAGTAATCTGATCGCTCAGGCCTATCTTATGCCGGCGGCAAGATTTGTCGGCGTTGATCTGGCGAAGGGCCATATCGACGATGCTAAAACTGCGGCGGCGGAATTGGGCCTAAAGAATGTTGAGTTCCATCAGATGGACGTGACAGAGATGTCGGCCGCCGATTTCGGAACATTCGATTACATAACCGCTCACGGCCTGTTTTCGTGGGTGCCCGAACCGGTTCGAGCAAAGGTGCTTGGACTTTATCGCGAATTGCTCAATGATAACGGCGTCGGCTATATCAGCTACGCGGCGTATCCGGGAATGCATCAACGCGAGATGGTGCAGCGGGCGTTGCGGTTTCACACCGCAGGTATCGAAGACCCGCGAAAAAAGGTCGGAAAGGCGATGTCATTTCTCAAATTTCTCGCAGATAATACGACCGACCGCGGCGCCTACTTTGCGGCCTTGAAAACCGAACTCGACCGCCACCGTTCGCATGACGAAGCGGACGTCTTCCACGACGACCTTTCAGAGATCAACAGAGCATATTACTTTCGCGAATTTGCCGAGCTGCTAAGTGCGAACGGTCTTCAGTTCCTTGCTGAAGCAGAGCTGTATGCGATGAGCCCCAACAGCCTGCCGCCTGCTGCCCGGACCTTCGTCGGCGACATCGATGACACGATCGAGCGCGAGCAGTATATGGACCTTCTGCGTGGCCGCATTTTTCGTCAAACACTTTTCTGCCGAAGCGAAGTCTCGCTTGAACGCGATGCCCGGCCAGAGATCGTGGACCGATTCATGATCTCGTCGTCGCTCCGCCCGCAAAGCGAGTTGCCGAATTTGTCGGCCACTGGCATCGAGAGATTTGTCGGAGCAAATAACGCGGGTATTGAGATCGATCGACCGCTTGCTAAAGCGGCTTTGACCTACCTCGGTAGAATTTGGGGAAAAGCTGTTCCGTTTGGAGAACTGGTCGAACGGTCAATAGAAATGCTCGGGAAAGAACCTGAAGACATTGAACGGGAAACCGAGATCCTTCGGATGATACTTCTTCAGATAGCTCTCGCATCGAACTCGGTCGAACTGCATGTTCATCAGCCGGACGGTTACACCGATCTGGATACAAAACCAAAAGTAAACCGTCTGGCAAGATGGCAGTTGAGATCCGCAAATAATGTTGCAACGACGTTAGGAATGGACATGCGAATCGAAGATGCGGTCTCCAAACGGTTGCTCGAACTGCTTGACGGAACACGTTCACGTAACGCCGCATTCGACGAGATCGGGAAGTTTTTTCGCTCATCGCATGAGAGCGACGGCAAAAAAGAGATCCTCGCAGGTTTGCCACAATGGCTCGATGAAAGCCTGGCAAACCTCGCAAGGATCGGGATCTTTGAATCGTCGACTTAGCCCAGAAAACCGCGAAACCGCTTTCGGTCGGTCTCGTATCGAGGAAACAGCGATGATGTTTCTTTCGACCCGAGGTGTTTGACGGCTACCTCGGCAAAGACGTCGCGGAAATCGGTCGTAACGGCAAGGTCTCGGCCCTCGTTCAGCTGATCCGGTTTAAGGCCTTTCCAATCGCCGTAAACCTTGCCGCCCTTGACCGCGTTTCCGAGTACGAGCATCGCGTTCCCATGGCCGTGATCCGTGCCGCGCGTGCCATTCTCCCGGGCCGTTCTCCCGAACTCAGACATCGTCAGGAGCAGAACGTCGTCCATTCGCTTTCCCAGGTCGGTCGCGAATGCCGCGATCGATGACGAGAGATCGCGAAGAAGATTCGCAAGCTGGCCGCGTGCACCGCCCTGATTGACATGGGTATCCCATCCGCCGGCTTCTGCAAATGCAACCTCGAGGCCGACACCGGCTTTCACCAGTTGGGCGATCTGCATAAGCGAACGGCCGAGTTGAGATTGCGGATAAACGGCACCATTCTCGGGTTTATATTGAGCCGGATTCGCTTTTTTCAGATAGTTGACGGCCTCGAATGTCTCCTTGCCGGTCTCACCCAGTGAGTCCTTTACATTTTGCTCGTAGATACCCTCGAAGCCGCCTTTTAGATCAGTCGTGTAAAGTCCGGCCTTAATGGTGAAGTCACTGAGATTGGTCATCGCGATCGACGGGGCCTTACCGTAAAGTGATCGTGGAAGCTGCTGAGTCATTGCGACCGCACGAAACGGCGAATCTCCCTTACCCGCGGTCGATTGCAGTGTACGATTAAGCCAGCCGTCACGAGTCGACTTAACACCCGGCGTGCCGGATTCCATATAATCCTGCGCGTCAAAATGTGAACGGGTGTGGTCGGGCGAACCGGCTGAGTGCATCACGGCAAGCTGTTTGGAAGCCCAAAATGCCTGGAGCGGCTGCATTGCAGGATGAAGTCCGAAATATCCGTCGAGATTGACTGCTCCTTCGGGTTTTCCGGGTGCCTCGATCGCGATCGAACGGCGGAGTTTATAGTACTCACTATCACCGTAAGGTACGACCATGTTCAGCCCGTCGACGGCTCCGCGTTGGAAGATCGTGACCAAGATCTTTTTCGTCCCGAATCCCTTTGCCGCGGTCTGTGCATTGGCGAACTGATGAAAGATATCCGGAGCAGCAGCCATCAATCCAAAGCTCGCGAGCCCAACACCGCCCGATCTTAAAAATAAACGCCTGTCCATAATAAATGCCTATATAACGAAAATGAACCGACACGAATTTTGTGCCGTTGTACTTAGACGCTATCTAACGCCGGTTAGTCAAAATATCTTTTCCTCGATTACTTTCTTTCCGGTTTAGCATAAGAATCTAATACGATGCGAGAGCAACTTAATTCGCATACTTCGGAGCGGATCGACCGCGACGCAAAAGCAAGAGAGATCTGGATTTGCCAAGAAGGACATTTACGAAGGCGGGCCAAAACAGAAAAGCCCGCTCCCCGAGCGGGCTCTTCCTTGGGTTGTTCGCCGTTTTACCGGTTCGCTCGAAGCAGAGCCATGGGGGCCGATGCCTTTACGTTTCGAAGCGATACTTGTCCAATACGCGTGAAGTTGATCGATTCGCCAAGTATCCTCGCCGCTTCTTCAGGAGCGTGGAAACCCATCGAATTCTCAGCCTCGACAAAATCGAGAAAGAACTGGGCTTTTCTTTGATTCAAGCGTGCTTCTGCCAATTCCTGCTCGCCGGCACCGCCTTCTTTTGCAGCTTTTATGTCGTTGATGAGTTGAACGAGAGCGTCCATTGCGAGCCCTCGAAGATTGAACGTCCGTTCCTGAATTGTTTCAACTCGGAACTTCAGCTCATCCTCGGTGGCCTTATGGCACGTCTGGCAGGACGTGTTGATGTTCAAAAGCGGGCTCCGAACGTGATGGCTGCTGATCTTCATAGCGCCTTCACGAACATACGGCATGTGGCAGTCAGCACACGAAACACCTGCACGGGCGTGTATGCCTTGGTTATACATCTCAAATTCCGGATGCTGTGCTTTCAGAACGTTCGCACCGGTTTGTGCGTGCGTCCAATCCTTGTGCTGAACCTCGTCATAATAAGCCATTATGTTCTCGACCTTTAGGCCGTTCTGCCAGGGATATGTCAACTCTTTATCAGGTCCTTTGAAATAGTATTCGACGTGGCACTGGCCGCATACGTAGGTCCGCATTTCCTGACGGGTAGCGTCGCGGTTAACATCAAAATTTTGAACTCCCTGGGCAGCTTTCGCAACGCGAATACCTTCCATGAACGCCGGACGTGTCACTCGCAGCGCCATCGTCTGCGAATCGTGACAGTCGATACACGCAACCGGGTGGGTGACCTGTTGGCGAGCTTCTGCATAAGGCATCTTGTTCAGTTCGCGGAACCCCTTAACGATATCCCCTTCACCAAGTTTCTTATACGCCGAGTAGGCTGAAGCGTGGCAGTTAATGCAGGTGCCGGGCTGCTTGGTGACCATTTGCCGTTCAGTGAATGTCTGGTCGTCAAGCATGTACGCGTGACCGCGTTCCTCGCGGAAATCCACTGCGAAAGCATAGCCGTCCCACATCGTCTTGAGCCGCGGATCTTCTTCGAGCCTAGACTGCGCCACAATGGAACGCGGATCCGCATTCGACGGCTCCCGAGGGGTAGCTTCGCTTCCACCGTAACGCGTACGCTGTTGGTCAACAGTCTTCAGGTAACTATCGTATTGATGCGGAAAGTTTTTTCCCCAGACCGCAGGATCCACCGTATCATCTGTGAGCTCAACGACGCGGTAAAAAGGATTTCTGGCTTCGTTCTTTCGCTCCATGATGTTGGTCAACATCGCGACACCGAATATCGCGGCACCGAAGGCGATCACGGCAACAAGTACCATTACCTTGTAGCCAAAAAATCGACTTTGCTTCTTCGGTGTTTCAGCGGCGGGTTCTTTGTCTTCGATTCTATCGACGTTTTCTTCGCTCATAGCGACTCTCCATTGGGACTGGATGGTCAATGCTGATGGCCGACATTACGATGGCAGCGAATGCAGGACACTTGTTCGTAATGCTCTTTGTCGGCACTGACGGTTATGGATTCGACCATCTGTTGATGGCAATATCGGCACGATTCTTCAGCCACCTCGCGATTGCCCTCGGTGATCTGGATCGGCTCGTGAAAAGTGTTTGTCGTGAAATAGTAGGAATGCCAAAAACCGTTCGACGCTTTCGTGTAATACTTGCCGATAAAATTGTGTGGCGTATGGCAATCGTTACATGTCGCGACGGTCTTGTGGCTCGATTTCAGCCAGCCGTCGTACTGCTCGTTCATTACGTGGCAGTTCGCGCATGAGGCCGGATCATTACTTAGGTATGAATAACCCTTTGCGTACCAGAAGGTGTAAACGCCGATGCCCGCGGCAAGGCCGAGCCCGATGCCGACGATAACGAACTTAACGAGTTGTAAAGACATATAGCATCGCGTCCTTCCGTTAATGCAGGCTAACAGGGTGAAAGAGAAACACGAAACAGCAGGGGGTTCGTAAGTCCATACTACTCTATAATTAGCTCATCGACAAATATCCACGGATCGCCGCCCGCACCCGGATGCCATGCCGGAATCTTGCCGATATTGAAAGCTCGAACCCGCACGAATCGGGCTATTGTCGGAGAGATCGGCGCCCGAAATTCCTTCACAGTCGGTGTCATTTCCCTCTGCGGGAATCGGGGTTTGATCTCGGCTGCACGGGTGAAATTCACGCCATCAGATGAGAGCTCAAACTCGATCCGGTCGGGCATCCATATCCAAGGGCCTGCGACCTGTAGAAAGCTTCCGCCCAACTCTTTGATCTCTGTTTCGCGTTTCAGATCGATCATCGCCTCATAAGCCTTACCCTGAACGCCCTGCCATTCGCCGCTCGCGAAATTAACCGTCCCGCGGATCCCGTCAACGATCGCGTTCTCACCGCCGCCGGTGTATTGGGTGCTATAACCTGAAATAACCTTGACGGTCCAATCGTGCGGTCGTTTGGCCAATTTCGATTCGACGGGGAAGCTCGCCGTTCCGTTGGGGCCGTATGCGATCGCCCTGATCGTTGCGGTGCGGTCGATCTTGAAAGGTTCGCTGTACACGGGTGAATTATTTGTCGGGGCGGTGCCGTCTATCGTGTAGCGGATGGTCGAGTCTGGCGTGAGTGTCGAGAGCGAAACGCTCGTACTTTCCGCAAATGTCCGTTCGGCTGTTATGACTGGCACCGCGACGGTGTCCGCTTTGATCGACGAGACCGGGAATTCGACGAATGCGGTTTTCGACGGCTCGGCGGACATCGTGAATTCGAGAACACCGCCGCTAGTTATATCCTCATGCGTGATGAACGATCTCTTGTAATCAGCACCATTGAGCTTCGCTTCCGAGATGTAGATGTTCCTCGGCGAGATGTTTTTCGCGCGAATGGTGAAGGACTTGCCGTTCTCCAACCTGTAGGTCATTTCCGGGAAGAGCGGGGTCCCGAAGGCGTAAACGGGTGATCCCGGAGCAACCGGATAATATCCGCCGGCGCTCATTACGTACCATGCGGACATCTGCCCGCAGTCTTCGTTTCCGATTAGGCCATCGGGAGCGTTCTTGTAGAAGTTGTCCATTATGTAGCGGACATACTTTTGCGTCTTCCACGGTTCGCCGGCGTAGTTGTAGAGATACGTAATGTGGTGAGACGGCTCATTGCCGTGCGCGTATTGGCCGATCAATCCGGTGAGATCGGCCTGTTCCCGGCCGGCAAGTTTTTGAGCGGTGGTGAGGAGTTCGTCCACCTTCGCGATGAACTTTTCGCGGCCGCCCATCAGTTCCATCAACCGCGTTACATCATGAGGGACGAAGAATGAGTACTGCCATGAGTTCCCCTCAGTGAAACCGAACGTGACCTCGTTCGGTGCGAAGGGCTCGACGAAACCGCCGTTCTTTTTCGGGCGGAAGAAACCGATTTTTGTATCGAAGAGATTTTCAAAGTAGCGGGCCCGGCGAAAATATCGTTCGGCCTCTTTCTGGTAGTAAAAGGTGTCGTCGGTCTTGTGCAATATCAACGCCATCTGTGCGATGCACCAATCGTTGTAGGCGTATTCGAGCGTTCTGGAAACGGACTCGTTCTCGTCCTCCATCGAGATGTAGCCGCGTTTCTTGTAGCCCGCGAGGCCGAAGTGGTCGAGTTCGGCGGAATGTTTGGCGGCCCGGTAAGCCTTTTCGTAGTCGAACCCCTCGATCCCCTTCGCCATCGCGTCGGCGATGACGGAGACGGCGTGGTAGCCGATCATCGTGTCGGTCTCTTCGCCCCAGAGTTCCCAAACCGGAAGCCGCCCGCCCTGTTCGTAAATGCGGATGAACGAATTGATGTAATCGACCGTGCGTCTCTGGTCAATGATCGTGTACAGGGGATGCGTCGCACGAAATGTATCCCAGAGTGAGAAGACGGTGTAGTGGCTCGGACTGGCGTTAGGGTCCGGGCCCATTATGCGAGGGAGTTGATGGGTCTTTCGATCATGTCCCATGTACCGGCCGTCAACGTCATTGAAGACGTTCGGGTGAATCATCGTGTGGTAGAGCGCCGTGTAGAAATTCGTCGTCTGCTCGTCAGTACCGCCGGAAACCTCGATCGTCGAAAGCTCTTTGTTCCAAGCTGTTTTCGCATCGGCATGCACCTTGTCGAAATCCCAATGCGGCAGCTCAGCTTCAAGATTTTTGCGGGCGCCTTCAATCGAGACGTAGGAGATGGCTACCTTAAGGAGTATCTGCTCATTGGGAACGGTTTTGAACCGGAAACTAGCTTTGATCCCCCTTCCCGCCGACGCATGTAGGGATGAATATTCTTTGTCCAAAATAAAGAGGTTCCCGCTAGGGCCGTCGCTCTCTATTATGTTTCTGTCTTCGAAGGGTTTTGAAAACTCTGCTGCGAAATAGATGACCTGATTCTTTGCCCAGGACGATGACCGGCGATATCCCTCGATTCGACTCTTGCCAACAATCTTTAAATCCGAATCGAGCACCTTATCTCTCCATTTTAAATCGAGAATAATATTTGCATGGTCAGTTGTCGGAAACGAATAGCGATGAATACCCACGCGCGTAGTAGAAGTCAGTTCAGCGAGGATCCCATCATCATCTAGCCTCACCGAGTAATAGCCCGGCTCAGTTTTTTCATTCGCGTGTGAAAATTTCGAGGCGTAGCCGTTTACTGACCTATCTCCTTCCTTCGCGAAGAACTGCGGCTCACCGACGGTCGGCATGATTAGGATGTCGCAACCGTCGGGAATGCCGGTGCCGCTCAGATGCGTGTGTGAGAAGCCGTAGACGATGTTGTCGGAGTAGTGATAGCCCGAAGAGCCGTCCCAGTTGTCGATGCGGGTGTCGGGCGAGAGTTGGACCATTCCGAACGGCACTGTCGCCCCGGGAAACGTATGCCCGTGGCCGCCAGTGCCGATGAAGGGATTCACCCAACGCGTGTAATCAGGCGTTTGAGCGGCCGCAGCGGCGGCGAACGTAGCGACTAAAAGTCCGACAACAACAATTCTTAGAAAAGATCCTACGCTAGCGACGTTGTTCATATTTGATCGGTCAGGCAGAGATGGAATTAACGCCTTAAACATAGCATAACCGGCGGCCATAGTTCGGGCTGGCACTTTAGTTCCCCATTTTGCTTTCGAGAGATGTCTTTTTCTCCAGCCTCGCCACACCGTGTCATTGAGGGGAGGGCTAGATCGGAATTCAAATACAACAGGTGAAACTATGATTCAAAGAAATGCTATTAAACTTAACACCGTTCTCGTCCTTTTTGTGCTGATGCTTTTCGGCGGGAACGTCCTCGGCCAGCGGTCGAAATCCCCAAGCAGCCGTCTCCAGTCAGCACCGCTAATGCAGGAACGGCGGCCATTCGACTTTTCAGACAAGTTCTATCAAACGAACGGCGTCTGGCCGGATTCGATACTTGATCGAAGGAACGGAAATGACTCGCTCTCCGTGATGGACTACATCAGTGACCAGGCTTTCCGAAACGTTCGATTGATCGCGACCATGCCTGCATACGGAACCGGCGGCGAAATGCTTTTCTGGAATGCCTATGGCGAGCTGACGCGCGATGCATTTATCGCAGACGAAACGGGTGAGCATGCGATGCAGGTGGCAACACGATTTCCGGTCTTCTTCTTTCCTAGTTCCACGGCACCAGGCAAGGATCGTCAATCGGTCTTGATAGAGATCGGAGACGGTTATCAGGAAAAGAACCCGCTCGGACTCGGGCTCGCGATCACCGTCGAATACACACCCGAAATCAGAACAGAGGCGGGTGCTCTCATTATCGCGGAGCTTGCAAAACGCAACGGCTTATCGCTCGACAGAACACCGATCATCCGAACTGCAAAAGAGATATATGAACTTACGCGACTTGGAATGGTAAAGCAGCGTGTCAGGGGTTCTGAGGGTTCGTACCAATCGCCCTTCGTCATCGCTAAGGTAATAATGGATCCGGCACTCGGCGCCATCTCCCCTGATGCATATCTCAACTACGTGACCGACCGCAACGGAACACCTTTGGAGGCTGAACGCAAATTCTTATCAAAGTTTGAATGCTTGCAAGCGGGCGGTAACAACTGCGAATAGGCAACCTGCATTAACTTCGAAGTAAATTCAACAGATCATCAAGCTCTGCGGGTAGTGGAGCTTCGAACTTGTGCCGCACGCCGGTCGATGGGTGGGTGAAGGCAAGGGCCGCGGAGTGTAGGAAAACGCGGCCCAACTTTTCAACCGCCTTTTTTATATCGACATTTGCAATTGTCTTATCACGGCCTTCGTTGTAAGTCGCATCGCCGACAACGGGATGATTGATCGAGGCAAGGTGAACGCGGATCTGATGCGTACGTCCGGTCTTTATCTCGACATCAACCAGCGTGAATTTCTCGAACCGTTCCCGCAGTTTCCACAGCGAGAGTGCATACCGCCCATTAGCAGCGACCGTCATCTTGGTTCGATGCCAGCGGTCTCTAGCGATCGGACGTTCTATCTTGCCGGCGGTGTCGCGTATATGTCCGTGCACTAGCGCAATATAGGATTTGTAAACGCTTCGATCTCGGAACTGTTCGGCAAGCGCCTCGTGCGTCTTTTCGTCTTTCGCAACTACTATCAGGCCGGAAGTGTCCTTGTCCAATCGATGAACTATACCAACGCGGTCAGGCTCCGAACCGCTGACTGTTGTACGGTCGATATTTGGCCGGCCTTCGTCTGCTAAGCCAAAGTGAAAGGCGATCGCGTTCGCAAGGGTTCCACCGGAGACGCCTGCTCCAGGGTGTACGACCATTCCCGCCGGCTTGTTGACGACAGCCAGAAACTCGTCTTCGAAAACAATATCCAGCGGAATATTCTCGGGTTCGAAACGCGCAGCGGGCGGTTCGGCTAGTTCGATGTCGATCGTGTCGCCGGCCTTTAATTTTTGCGACGGCTTGGCCGGACGGCCGTTGACCAGCACGTCACCATCGGCGATCAGTCGCTGAAGCCGCGATCGCGACCACCCCTCGACCACTGCCGAGAGATAGGCATCAAGCCGCAAACTTGCGGCGGCCGGTTCAACGGACAGCTCCAGGCTCTCGGCCTCATCCGTGGTTGGCAGGGTTTCGTCGGTCATCTGGCGGCCGCCTCCAAGAGATGTATGATCGAAACGCGTTCGCCGTTAAAGACGCGCCGCTGCCAGCCCGGCAAGAGGCTGTCGATGAGCATAAATATTAAGATCCCTTCTTCCTGCGACCAATAGGCTCCACTGCGGCGGATCAATTTTGAGGCATCCGCCTGTGACAGACCATCGCGAACGGCCGCGCGATAGCCGGCCCAGTTAGCGACGCCCTCCATGGTGAGGAAAATGTCCTCGATCTCGGCCCACTGCGCATTATCGCCTGTGTAAAAAGCATCGCGGCGTGATTTAATGGCCGCGAGCAGTTGGCGGGCGAGTCGTTTCCGATCCGTCCTTCCGGCGGTATTGACGGCACGCTCTGCGAGTCCGATCTCGTCGCGGTAAAGTGCGGCAAACCGTTCGTCCGTCCCGAACCGCTTCTGAATTATGTCGTCGCCAAAATTCTCGACACGGTTCAACGATCTTTCGATCTCGGTGAGCCGGGCGAAAAAATTGCGGTGGTAGGTGTGAGTAAGCTCGTGAACGTAAACGGCCCGGACCAGCGTATCGATCCGCGGTTCGGTGGAGAGGTCCTTATCTGCTCGCCAGACCGCGGGTAAGGCTGCGGTGAAGAACGTCTTTGCTCCGCCGGCGTAATTGGCGGCGAAACTGATGACGCCCGCCGGCATCTTTCCGCCATCAGGCAGAGTGATCGTGCCGTCATGCTGGCTAAAACGGACGCTGGCCTTCTCGCCTTTAAAAGTTATAAGTTCACCGCCCAGCTTTGATGTCGTGGACTCAGCGTTGACCTCTGCCACGCAATTCCCGTCAAACAAGACCATCCACGGCAGTTTCGCGTCGGACAGTCTGAGATCGGACGGTCGCACCTTCCGCCATGCGGCGACGGTGCCTTCAAGCCATGCCATATCAGCTGCCGAGGGGCGGCACGAAGCTGCGGCGGCCGCGGAAAACGTCAGAAAGGCAAAAAATACGGCCCCGATACGACGGATTCGTCTCATAGTCAGTTGCGGTTTGTTCAGGCTGAGGTCTCGGCGTTTGTCGAACGCAGGCGAAAGATCATAAAAACGATCGAACAGACGGCGACGAGTAGACTGACCAACTGCGACGTCGAAAGGCCCGTGGCCGACGTCAGGCCGAAAAGGTCGCCGCGCGGGTCGTCACGGATAAATTCGATGAGAAAGCGAAATACGGCGTAGATTATTCCGTAGGCGATCAACACCTGACCGTCGAACTTCTTCTTTCTGTGCAGCAAAACAAGCAGGCCGAACACCGCTAACATGGTGAAGCTCTCGATCAATTGCGTTGGGTGCAAATGGACATTATTTGCGATCGGAACTCCCGTATATTCATTTCCTTTCTCGGTGAAATGAACACCCCACCACCAATCAGTCGGCTTTCCCCAACAACAGCCGGCCGCAAAGCAGCCCTGTCGTCCAAAAGCCTGGCCCAACGCGACCGCTGGCGCAAAAGCATCGGCCACTTTCCAAAACGGGAGTTTATAAAACTTGATCAGGATCGCGACTGCAAGAAAACCGCCGATCAAGCCGCCGTAGTAGACGCCGCCTGAGCGAAGAAAATCGAGCGAGAAGACCTGAACGTTGTCCTCAACGAAGAACATCAGGATCTTCGATCCGAACAGGCCGCCGATCAGCGTCCAAAGCCCCAGATCGTAGATCCGCTCTCGCGGAAGTCCATCTCGGACCGCCAGTTTTGACGCAACGATCAGCGCGACGAGCATTCCGGCTGCGAGCCAGAGGCCGTAGCTCGTGATCGGAAAATCGCCGATTCGGAATAGTTCAGGATACATTCGTATTTCCTATGATGTTGCGAGCGGCTCGGTCGGCTTTTTCTTTGTCAGGAACATATCAAGTATCAGCAGGCCGGCACCCGCAACGATGGCCATATCTGCGACGTTGAAGGTCGGATAATGCCAGGTTCCGAACTGAACATCGATAAAGTCGACGACGAATCCCAGCCGAATGCGGTCAACTACGTTTCCGATGATCCCGGCAAGCAGAAGGGCGAGCGAACCGAGAATCCGGTCATCCGACCGGGGCGTCCGCCAAAAGAAATAGAGCACCAGGGTGCCCGCAATTATCGCGACAAGCGAAAGTCCCCAACGCCCGGTATCGCCGTGGTCATCAAGCATGCTGAATGCGACACCCGTGTTCTGCGCATATGCAAAATTCAGAAAACCGGGTATCACGGAAATGTCGTCACCAAACCGCAGGCGGCGGACGGCCCATGCCTTCGTGGTCTGGTCTATCATGAAGACCGCACCGGTAACGGCGAGGTATCCAAACTTCCAAAGTGCGTCTTTTAAGTTCACGTTTAGTCTTTCGGTCCTTCCGCCTTTTTAGGTTCGGCAAAGAAGGTCTTGTTTACGATCTTCCATTCCCCGTCGATCTTCAGCAGCGTCATGTAATCCACAAACCGAACTGCGGGGTAGTCCAACACGATCCTTGCGACAGCCGAATTGCCCGCAACATCTATGGATTCGATCGAACGCCTTCGCTGGCTTTCGTCGGCCGCCGGCTTACCTGAAAATCCTGCGATGTAATCAGCAAACGACCGGGCCGTGAATTTTCCATCGCGGACGAAAGTCATATTTCCGTCCGTGTGAAATGCCTTTCGCGCGTAATCTCCGTTCCCGGTCGCGTGTGCTTTGATGTAATTTTCGAGCGGAACGCGTACCGCTTCTTTCTCGGTGTCCTGAGCGCTAGCGGCCACTGAAAACGCAAATATTGCAAAAAGAATAAGGGAAAATGCAGGCTTCATATCGTTCTTCTACTGATGAAATTTAGAATGATCTGACTACGTTTCCCCTAAGGCCACAGTTTCAACAACATTTATTCGGTGTATGGGAAAATGGCCTTCGGCGCTTTATATCGCCGCCACCAATTGGCAAAACAAACGTCCGTGCAGCCGATCTCGTAAGTTGTCACTTTCCATTTTCCCGCCGTCTTTTTCAGAAGTGCAAAGAAATTGTTGTCAAACGCGCCTGAATCTACTGCGTCTTCATACTCGGTTCCGGCGTAACAGGGGGCCGTGCCGTTCGGACTTTGCGGAGCACCGCTGACGAATGCCCAAACGCCTTGAACGTTAAAGGTGTCTGGCACGAATACCACCTTCTGTTTCAGCTCTTTTTCAACTGGACTACGGAGAGCATCAAGGATGGCCTTTCTCTCCGCGGAACCGGGTTCTGGCGTATATACTCTTTGTGCGTTCACCCCGGCAATGCATGTCGTGATTGCAACTATAAGTAACAGAGCCTTTTGCATTGTTGTCTCTCCTCGCCGCCTCGTTGTTTTGAGCCGCACAGTTAAAGCACTAGGCAGCAGCCGCTTTTTCGATCAAATTAAGGGCGTCATTACACCGCTCGCAAACAGTCGGATACTTTCCGAATTCCCCAACTCGGGTCGAATAATTCCAGCATCGCTCGCATTTTGAGCCGTCGGCTTTTTCAATACGTACAGCGAACTTGTCAGCCTCGTGCACCTCGACCTGCGAAACGATAAAGATGTAGCGAAGCTCCGTGAAATAATCGACCAAGAATCGCGTCATCTCAGCGTCGGCAGACAAAACGACTTTTGCTTCGAGCGACGAGCCGATCTGTTTCGCGTTGCGTGCTTCTTCGAGCGCCTTTAGCACTTCATCCCGGATCGCAAAGATCTTCTCCCAGCGAGCCAGAAGATCCGCATTTGCCGATACTACAATACGCTGAACAGCCGGAAACTCGGCCATATGAACCGATGCTACAGTCTGACCCGGAAGGTTCTCCCATGCCTCGTCCGATGTAAAAGCAAGGATCGGTGCAAGCAAGCGGCAGAGCGAATCTGCGATACCATAGAGCGCCGTCTGTGCAGATCGCCGTTCCGCTGATTGCGGAGCATAAATGTAAAGCCGGTCTTTGATGATGTCGAAATAACGGGCCGAAAGCGTTACGGTGCAGAAACTGTATAGAGCACTGTAGGCCGCCTGGAAGTCATAGGTTTCATAACCGCCGATAACCCTAGCCGTTACTTCTTCGAGATTGGCCAGGGCCCAGCAGTCGATCTCCAGCATTTCGCTCTCAGCGACCATATCAGATGCTGGGTCGAAACCGTCGAGGTTTCCGAGCGCATACCGGAGCGTGTTTCGCATCTTGCGATATGCGTCGACGACGCGTGAAAGTATCTCGTCCGAGCAGCGGACATCTTCGGTATAGTCGACCGCTGCGGCCCAGAGCCTGAGGATCTCCGCACCGGATTTGTCGATGATCTCGTGCGGGGCCGTTACATTTCCGAGCGATTTCGACTGCTTCTTGCCCTCGCCGTCGACGACCCAACCGTGCGTTATGATCTGCTTGTAGGGAGCAGTGTCGTGCGCGGCGATGCCGCAGCTCATGCTTGAGTTAAACCATCCGCGGTATTGGTCACCGCCCTCAAGGTAAACGTCGGCCGGGAAATGCAGCGTATCGCCGCGGGTTTCCAGAACCGCAACACAGCTCGAGCCCGAATCAAACCATACGTCGAGGATGTCGGTCTCTTTGCGAAAATCGCTGCCGCCGCATTTGACGCATTTGAAACCTTCCGGGAGCAGCTCGCTTTCTGGCCTAGAGTACCAAGCGTCTGCGGTCTCCTTGGCAAAGATATCTGCAACGTGGTCGACGATCTTCGGATCCGCAACCGCCTCGTCGCAGCCGTCGCAGTAAAACACCGGGATCGGTACGCCCCAAAAACGCTGACGCGAAACGCACCAATCAGGCCGGCCTTTGAACATGTTCGACATGCGGCCTTCGCCCCATGATGGATGCCATTTTACTTTTTGGATCTCGGCCAGAGCTCGTTCCCTAAGGCTTGCACCGCCGACAGCCTCGTCCATCGAGATGAACCATTGCGGTGTTGCGCGGAAGATCACCGGGTTCTTGCAGCGCCAACAATGCGGGTAGCGATGCTGGTATTTCTCCGAATGGAGGAGCATTCCATTATCTTTGAGAAACGCGACTATCTTCGGATTAGCGTCAAAGATGTTCTCGCCGCCAAAGTGTTCAACCTCAGGAACGAAACGGCCGGAACTGTCGACCGGATTGTAGATGTCAAGCCCGTATGCCTTTCCTATATGAAAGTCATCGGCGCCGTGGCCGGGAGCTGTGTGCACCAAGCCTGTACCCGATTTTGCCGAGGATTTATTCTCGAAACGCACATCGAGCTCGGTCTCGGCGTCAGATTCGCCAAGCGTTACGTGTTCGCCGTTCATGATCAGCGACGGCCGGTCAAGCCAGGCGTGCCTCGCTTCTAGCCTGTCGAGCTTGGCTCCTTTGAATCTTGCAAGTTCAGTGGAGCTCTCAAATCCGCACGTTTCGCAAAACGTGTTCTTTAGTTCTGAGGCAACAATGTAGACCTCGTCATTTACCTCGACCGCGGAATAATCGAACTCTGGATGTACGGCGATGCCGAGGTTCGCGGGAAGTGTCCAGGGCGTCGTCGTCCAAATCACAAGGAAAACGTTCTTTCCGGCAAGGGCCGAATCGATGTCGGCCGGGTCGGACTTAAGCGGGAACTTAACGTAAACGGATGGCGAGGTATGATCCTTGTATTCAACCTCAGCTTCCGCAAGTGCCGTTTGGTCGTGGATGCACCAGTAGACCGGCCGGAGGCCTTTGTAAACAAAGCCTCTCTCCAAAAACTTACCGAAGAGGCGTGCTGTCGACGACTCGTATTCGGCGGACATCGTCAGATACGGGTTTTCCCATTCGCCGAGGATGCCGAGGCGTTGAAAGTCGCGCGTTTGATTGTTCATCGCCGTGGAGGCATGCTCCCGGCAGATCCGTCGGAACGTCGCTACGGGTAGGTCGTTCTTGCTCTTGCCTTTTTCGGCGAGCTTTCGCTCTACGTGCGTCTCGATCGGAAGCCCGTGGCAGTCGTAGCCGGGTACATACGGCGCGTCAAAACCCATCATCGACCTCGATTTCACGACGAAGTCTTTCAGTATCTTGTTTAGAGCGGTCCCGATGTGGATGTCGGCATTCGCGTACGGCGGGCCGTCGTGAAGAATGAACTTGTCGCGACCCTTTCGCGTTTCGGCGATCTTTTCATAGAGGCCGAATTCTTTCCATTTCTTCAGGCGGGCCGGTTCGCTTTGTCCGAGGTTCGCTTTTTGCGCAAAATCGGTCTTCGGCAGGTTTACGGTCTTCTTTAAGTCCAGAGGTTCGCTCATAACATTGGTCGCTCATCTACAGGCGGCTGACACGCTAGCGCCGCATCGATGGCTAAAAGTTCAAATTTTAACATTTGCGCCGAAAAACGGCATTCAGTGGTCCAAAACTAAAAGGTCCCAAGCCACTTGTTCGGCTTGGGACCTTCGCACACGGAGCTAAAATCGACGCTCAGTAAATGCTGTCCCGTTCGTTAATTATAATAATCGCTAGTGCTTTGTTTCTCATTTCTCTAATTAGTATACATCAAACGAGACTATTCTTCTTCGAGTGTAACCAGGAGCGGGTATTCTCGTGCCTTTGCAAGGTTCATCGCTTTTTGGGACTTCATGTACGCAACATCATACGGATAGGTGCCGGCGATGCCCACGCCCTCGGTATGAACTCTCAGCATTATCGACACCGCCTCGGCCTCTGAACGCAAAAACACGTACTCAAGTACAAAAACGACGAAGTCCATTGTCGTGAAGTCGTCATTGTGAAGCAAAACCTTATACATCTTCGGCTTTTCAAGCCTGGTCTTGCTCTCAGTTAAAACTTCACTGTCGTGATCAGGAAACTCGGCCATACCCGTTAAATCAATTCGCAAACAAGATTAGCATAGCCCGAGAACGTCCATGAACCGCGAAACTTTTTGTAGACGGGCGTGCTATTTTCTGCTAACTTGGCGTTGCGCTGTTTACCAAGTATTCAATTTGACCGATTTTATACCTGAAGTTTGAAACTTCGGACATATTCCGACTTTCTGTCACGAAACCGACATGAAGAAGAGTAATCTTTCGACAAGGACGAAGTTGTCTCGTGGTCGTGCTGCGGCAGGGAATGGCGACGTGCATTTTAGCTCGTTGGAGCTGTCCGGCGAGGAGCGAGATCAGGTTTTTGCGGGCATCGGTCAGAAATTAAGGGAAGGTCGGTCGAATGAGGCGGAGCGTATTCTGTCTGAAGTTCTCGACAGTTACTCTCACGGCGACGACGACCTCGCAAACTTGAAGCGATTGCTTTCGTTTACGCTGGAAACTGTCGGCAGGTACCGGGAATCATTGGACGCGATCAGACACTACGAGCACGAGGACGTACTGTCGCGCCTATCGCCGGAAACCCGAATAAGGGTCACGACGCAACTTGCAGTTGCCTTTAACAACCTCGGCGACCACCCAAAGGCCGTAACGCTATTAAAAGAGAACCTTAAAAATGCAAAAGAGAACGAATTCCACCACCTTCTGGGAAGCATCGACATCGGCCTTGCCCGTGTTTACCGAAAACTGAATGAATGCCCGATCTGCCGCGACCACGCGGAACGCGGCCTTAATCACCTCCGTGAGCACGGCGACTGGTTAGGCATGGCCGAGGCCTATCGCGAGATAGCGCTCAGCTATCATCAGGAAGGAAACAGCGAAAAATCACTGGAATACTTCGATCTCGGCATTCAGATCATCGGCGAGCGGTCCGCGCCTTTCATGCTCGGTAAACTTTACACCGATATGTCAGGTGCCTATTGGTTCCTGCGGCGGCCGCAGGACGGGATCCAGTGCCTCGAAAAATCGATTCGGTTCTTCGAACAGACCGAACATCTGCTGAACTCGGTCATTGCCTATAACAACCTTGGAATTAACCTCATGCTCATCGGCGAGTGGAATCGCGCCGAGGAGATGATCTCCCGAGCACTGGAACTAGCCCGTAAGACCAATCATGTACATACCGCAGGTATTTTTGACAGCCTCGGTGAGTTAAAGATCCTGCGCGGCGAACTTGACGCCGCCAAAGAACTGCTTGACCAGGCAGTTGGCATCGCCAGGGAAAGAAAACGCGAATGGTACGAAGTCCAGGCCCTGCGAAACCTCGCCCGGTGCCTTCTTGCGAATCGTGAATACGAGCGCGCTGTTGAGGTCGCACGCGAAACGATGGCGTTAAGCTCTCGCATCGGCGACAAGCACTACTCCAATATGGCCGGCCTCGTTCTTGCCGAGGCATGCCTGCATCTTGGCAGTATTCAGGAGAGCGAAAACGCGTTGCGAATTGTCGAGGAAAATGACCCGAACGCGGACTTCTTTGTGCTTGGGAACATTCAGCGAATCCGCGGATTGATCGCACTTGACGGCGGAGACAAAGAGCTTGCCGTTCATCACTTCAACCGCAGCCTAACCATCTTCGAAGCCGCAGTGGATGTGTACCACGCGGCGATAGTTCAACTGCTGATCGGGCAGAACCTGCCTCCTGAACATGGGACCCGGGCCCTCAAGCACCTCGCAACAGCAGCTGACACTTTCCGAAAGCTCAAGCTCGATACCCTGCTCGCCGAATCTCTTGAAGCGGCCGATGCGATCCGGCACAGCAAGGTAAACCGTACCGAAGTTCAGACGCGCTCGAACTCGGTGGTTTCTCAGCTTCTGATGGTTCGGCTCGCCGAGGCAACCGCGTCGAGGGAATTGCTTTTCCGAGAACTTGTGGCGGTGCTCCAGCAGGAGAGCCAAGCCAAGAAAGTCGTCATCGCTGAGCCGGGTGACAACAGATCGTTGATTCCGTACATTACACACGGATATTCGCCGGGTGAGGCAGAGAAGCTGCTCGACGCTTATTCCGCCGCTGAGAGAACAAACGAAACAAAAACGTTTTGCCGCAGTAAGAATGTTTCGGTGCTTGCTTTGAAACCGTCGAGCGGGAAACCGGCATATCTTTTGGTACAACCAGCGGCCAGTGCCGTGTTGAGCGACGGCAGCCCGCTCCAACCCCTGCTTCGTGTTGTCGAGCTCGGGATGGATGTGATTTCCCTTCGCGAACGGGACAAGGCTGCCCCGGTCGAACAAGACGCCAGCCCCTACACCTCGAGTAGCCTGATGCCGGGATTCATTCATTCGTCACCGGCGATGACCTCTCTGGTCGAAGAGGTTTACAAGATCCGTTCGTCCGACGTAACCGTGCTTGTGACGGGGGAATCAGGTACCGGTAAGGAACTGGTATCTCGTGCGATTCACGCGATATCGAATAGAAAAGACAGAGTCTTCGTACCTTTCAATTGTACGGCCGTGCCAAAGGAACTCGCTGAAGGACACCTGTTCGGATACCGGAAAGGTTCATTCACCGGTGCAGTGACCGATTCGCCGGGCATAATTCGAGCCGCAGACGGTGGAACATTATTCCTGGACGAAGTCGGCGACCTGCCGCTGGACGTCCAGCCAAAGCTGCTGAGATTTCTTCAGGAAGGTGAGGTTCAGCCGATCGGCGAAAAGAAACCCATCAAGGTCGATGTCCGCGTGATTGCGGCGACCAACATGCCGCTTGAGGAAAAGGTTGCCGATGGTTCGTTCCGCGAGGATCTGTATTACCGCCTCAACGTAATCCGCCTACGAGTACCACCCTTGCGTGAACGCCGTTCAGAGATCCCGCCGATGGTGAATTATTACATTAACCATTATTCATCGCGGTTCGGTAAGCACGATATTACGTTCACCCCGCAGACGATCGACCTCTTAATGGTCTGCAATTGGGAAGGCAACGTGCGGCAGTTGTGCAATGAGATCCAACGTATCGTTGCCAGGGCAGTCGATGGCGAAGTGGTCACGCCGGAACATCTCTCGCCGGAACTAAAACGGGCTGCACGTCCGCTGACGCCTTTCATCAATAGCGGGAATGTAAAGCCCATTGTCGCTTCAGGCGGTCCGATCATCCCGTTTTCAGGTATTTCTGCCGGAGGGACACTTGAGCAGGCGGTCTCGGAATTAGAAATGCAGATGATCCGGACTTCTCTCAGCCGTCATAACTGGAACATCTCGCGGGTTGCAAACGAGCTCGGGCTCACCCGGCGGGGCCTCTACCTGAAATTAACGCGATACGGCATCGAAAAGGCTGCCTGATCAGGCACCCATCGCGCGAAGCCCGTCAACGATTCCCGGCAATTTTTCAAGCACCAGGTCTATTTCCTCCTCAGTATTGAACCGTCCGAGCGAAAACCTGATCGAGCTCTTAGCTCCTTCAAAAGGGACGTTCATCGCCTGCAAGACCGGAGAGGTCTTTTGTCCCTCTGAATTGCATGCAGAGCCTGTCGATACATAAATATCAAGTGCGTCAAGCTTAGCCAGGATCGCCTCACCGTTCGCACCCGGAAATGACATGTTTGCGGTGTTCGGCAGCCGTTCGGACTCCTCAGCAGGTCCATTTAGAAAGCTGTTGGGGATCGAATGCAGGATGCCGTCCTCTAGTCGGTGTCGCAATTCTCTCACCCGCTGGATGGGAACGAGATCCCTAACAAACTCGGCGGCGGCTCCCATTCCGGCGATCTGATGCACCGGTTCGGTACCCGGCCGAAAACCCCGTTCCTGTCCGCCGCCGTCAAGCATCGCCGAAAAAGGGGCGTTATTCCTGATATAAAGAGCACCAATTCCTTTCGGACCGTGAAATTTGTGAGCTGATAAGGAGAGCAGGTCGATTTGTGTAGATCTTACATCGATCGCAACCTTTCCGGCGGCGTTAACCGCGTCAGTGTGAAAAATTGCCTCTGAATTACGTTTTACGATCTCTGCGGCTTCGGCGACCGGAAATAATACTCCGGTCTCATTATTTGCCCACATTATCGAGACGATCGCGGTTTCGGGTGTAAGAAAACTACGTAGTTGATCGAGGTCAAGAGCTCCTCGCTCGTCAACGTCAAGCCATGAGACCGAATAGCCTGTTCGTTCAAGCCGCTCGCAGGTCTTTCTTACCGCCTCGTGCTCGACTCGCGTCGTAATAATGTGCTTTCGTCCGCGTGCAGCACGCAATGCCCCGACTATGGCCCAATTATCACTTTCCGTACCGCCTGACGTAAAAACTACCTCAGAGGCGGACGCCGCCCCAATCATTTCTGCGACACTGGCGCGTGCGTCTTCAATGATGCTGCGCACCTGTTTCCCGAGCGAGTGAGATGAAGACGGATTTCCAAAATTCTGCTCAACGAGCGGGCGCATCACGCTGCATGCGCCTGGCACGATCTCCGTCGTAGCATTGTTATCCAAATAGATCATTGGTTTTCACGGGCCGAAAATAGGTGAGCGAGCGGTCACAATTTACCATTTCCTATCAACCAATTACAATATGACCAATTGTGAGTTTTAGATTACAGATCACCGAACCTACCGGCGACGAACGCGAGTTCGAATTATCCGCGTCACCCGTCCTGACTATCGGACGATCAAAAGAAAACGATATCGTTCTCAATGACCGGCGTGTTTCGCGGAAGCATGCCCGGCTTCTGCATGATAACGCCGGTTATACAGTTGTTGACGGATCCGTCGAGAACGGCCAGCTTGTCCGCAGCATCAATCACGTTTTCGTAAACGGGGCCGCCGTTCACGAAAAGCTTCTCGAGCCCGGCGACGTGATTATGATCGGGGAATCGCGGCTTGTCTTTCTCGGTCCGCGAGCAATTGCTTCGGTTCCGATCCCGAATGTCGGGCTGCCTGCATCTGCCGCGATCCAATTGACGCCGAGCGTACCTAAGCAGACCGCTTCGAGAGTTTCTGCGGATGTCGACACGAAGGTCGGCGTGGATTATGACGACAAGCCGCTCGGCCAGACGCAGATGCAGATCTCGGCAAATGAGATCATCGGCCGCCAGTCGCACCTTTCGATCGAATCCGGAATTGCCACCCCGGAGGAGATAAAAGACCTGCGAAGAAAGGCGAGGGCTCTCGAGCTTTTGTACGAGATGAGCAAAACGCTCGGCACTGTTTTCGATCTTAAGGCATTGTTCGAAAAGGCAACCGACCTTATTTTCCGCGGCACCCCGGCAGACCGCGTCGTGGCCTTGATCGCCGACGAAACGATCGACGGGCGGATCATCGAATACAGCCTCAACCCCGTTGCCGTTCGCACGAGAAACGAAAACATCGAGCGGTTGACCGAGCGAATGACCGTCAGCCGTACCATCACCCAGAAGGTGATGCGCGACAAGGTAGCTCTTCTCTCTCAGGACGCACGTTCCGATGCTCAGTTCTCGAATGCAGAGTCGATAGTGTCGCAGGGGGTTCGCTCCACGATCTGCGCTCCGCTGATCACCGAGTCGAACGTTCACGGTGTGATCTACGCCGACCGGCTCGATCCGTTTGCGACGTTCTCGTCTGATGACCTTGAGTTGATCAGCGCCGTTGCCGCACAGACGGCGGTGACCGTCGAGACCGTCAAGGCCCACAAACGCCTTGCTCGCGAAGAAGTTGCGCGAGCGAACTACAGCCGGTTCATGCCCGAATACGTTGTCAAACAGCTGCTCGAGAATCCGGCATCATTCAGGCTTGGAGGCGTGAACCAGACCGTCACAGTTCTTTTCGCCGACATTCGCGGGTTTACTTCGCTGTCGGAGCGGGCGAATCCGGAGAAGGTCGTCGGCTTGTTGAACCGATATTTCTCGGTGATGTCCGAGATCATTTTCGACCATGGCGGAACGCTCGATAAATACATCGGCGACGGCCTGATGGCGATCTTCGGTGCTCCGACCGCGTCGGATGAAGATGCCCTGAATGCCGTTAAGGCGGCCGTGACGATGCAGAAGCGGCTTAGAACCCTTAATGAGGAATTGGCTGCCGAAGGTTACGGCCAGGTAGCGATCGGCATCGGCCTGCACACGGGTGAGGCCACGATCGGTTATATCGGCTCGGACAAGCGTTCCGAGTACACCGCCATCGGCGATACGGTCAAT
Source organism: Pyrinomonadaceae bacterium (assembly GCA_030372865.1). Taxonomy (GTDB): domain Bacteria; phylum Acidobacteriota; class Blastocatellia; order Pyrinomonadales; family Pyrinomonadaceae; genus OLB17. The sequence continues at coordinate 1,521 of JAUCQE010000341.1, read as the reverse complement.
CTTGCCGCCCGGCTCGAATCGAACGCGGCGGGCAGCCAGATACTCATGAGCGATGCCACCGCGGCGGCCAGCGGCAACCGCATTCCGGTCGTTCCCAGAGAGCCGCTGACGGTCAAGAATCGGGTCCAGCCGGTGAACGTCCTCGAAATAAAGTGGGCCTAAATGCCTGCTTTCCCGCATCAAATATTTCTCTTGGCAGAGCCCGAGAGATAAACGTATAATTGGTTACCGCCCGCTCGCAGTATGTTAAAGATCTCTTCACTCAAAAAGCTCGTGACCGATTCCATGGCGGTCGACCTTGGAACGGCGAGTACGATCATTGCCGTGAAAGGCCGCGGGATCGTGCTTGATGAGCCGTCGCTTGTCGCGATCAATGAGATGACCGAAGAGATCGTCGCATTCGGCCAGGAAGCGGCGGATATGTCCGGCCGTGAGGGCCGCGATATCGTCGTCCGGGCTCCGATGATCGGCGGCGTGGTCGGCGATTTTGAAAGAACGAAAAGGATGCTGGCCCACTTCGTCAAAAAGGCGAAGACCGGCGGTTCGAACATCACGCTTCAGGCCGTGATGAGCATGGTTTCCGACGTTACCCACGTCGAACAGCGGGCGTTGCTTCACGCCGCCGAAGAGGCCGGTATCGGCAAGGTCTTCATGATGGAAGAAGGCCTGGCGGCGGCTTTCGGTGCCGGCGTGCTGCCGACCGACAAGCGTGCCACCGCGATCGTCGATATCGGTGCGGGCACCACGAACGTCGCGGTCGTTGCAAAAGGCTCGGTCGTCCATTCCGCATCCGAACGCTTTGGCGGCAACGAGATCAACGAAGTGATCGCCACGCATCTCAGGCGTCACCGCGGTTTGCAGGTCGGCGAAGAAACCACCGAGATGCTCAAGGCTACATTTGCCTCGGCATATCTTCCGGATGACCTTTCAAAGAGCATCGAGGTCCGCGGGCGTGACGTCCAGACCGGCAGCCCCGGAGCCGTTGAGCTGACCGCAGGCGAGATCTATCCGGTCATCGAGGGCATTGTCCGAAAGATCGCACAGCTCGTAAAAGATACCCTTACTGAACTTCGCCCCGAGGTTGCCGCCGACATTTACGATCGCGGCGTTATCCTGACCGGCGGCGGTGCACTTCTCGACGGCGTCGACCAGTACCTTCGTTCCTACATCAACCTGCCGGTCGCCGTGGCAGATGAGCCGCGTTACGCCACCGTCAACGGCCTGATAAAGATGTTCGATGATCCCAAACTTCTCGAACGCGTCACCCGGAACGAACTTGGCGTTCTCCAGAATGCCGAGATCCCTTTCGAGGCCTGATCCTTCGTATTCCTTCAAAACCGTTTTCAACGTTGATTCCCAAAATCGTCTCGTCTCAGCGCGCGCGAGGGTGTCTGTGAAACGCTTAAGAGACGCTTAATGAGACGCCGGGTGAGACGGCCGTTTTACAAGGGCCGCGCCGCCCTGAGACGGCGAGAGACGCTTAACCGATACCCCTGAGACGACGGTGAGACGCTTAAGAGA
>JAUCQE010000340.1 GCA_030372865.1 Pyrinomonadaceae bacterium | reverse complement strand
TAGCAGCGATGCGTGCCGAGCAAATGAAGAACGGCGACGCGGCGTGTGTATTGAGCTCGCTCGAGAACCGTTTTCCCGACCAGGTCCTGATGCTCCGCGAGAACGAGATGTTCAAGCAAACATTCGTGACCGACGGCGCCCTCCAGGCCGTCAAGCGTTTCTACGTCTGCACAAAGACCCCGATCCCGGAAAAGATCGCACCGATCTTAGCCGAGGTAGAGCTTGCCGATGACGCGTGCTCATCAACACTCTAGCGTAAGACAAATTCATCCGCCGCGTGCAACCGGACCGCTCTCTTGAATAACTAAGAGAGATATGAGGTTGTTAACGGCGGTTTTGATGTTCTTTTCTTTGGCGGGTGCCATTCAAGCGCAGTCCGCTGGTAATCAAAGTGGTCGCTCCAATTCGGCGGCCGGACCGGAGACGCGTATTTCGGGCACGGTGACTGATCAAACAGGAACGGTTATTCCAGGGACCGAAGTCGTTGCGATCGCGAACGACGGACAGACGTACCGGACGACTACAGGCTTCGATGGGCGATTCGAACTGGCGGTCCCAATCGGTAATTACCGCATCGAGGTCACGGCGATTGGATTCATCAGGCTTCGCTTGACCGATTTTTCCGTCACGAAGAATACTCAAAAGCCGATAACAGCGGTCCTCGAGCCTGAAACGATCATTTGCGAATTGCCTTACTTCGGACAAATCGATCCGATACCGGTTGAAGAACCGAGCGTTTCAAGCGATATAAATCCGCGTTTGCCTGCGACCACCGATCGCCGAGGAACCAGCAGTTATAAGTTAACTGGGAGAATTACAGATTCGGAAGGGGCGGCGATCTCCAATCTTCGAGTTTCGGCGGTGTCAAAGACCGGCGAAACAACGCAGACTATCACAAACCTGGAAGGGGATTATCAATTAGTTTTAGGAGCGGGCGAGTACGTTCTGACGATCGAAGGGGTGCCCGGTTTCCGGAAGGCGATAGTCTCCGGAATCCGCATTGACGGCCGCCCTATAACTTTTGATCACAAGCTCGAGGTTGTCGCTGAAAGTCCGACGACGCTTTATACCGACCTTGTTTGTGATGCGAACGGCGTATGTACGATGGTCGGTCGCAAAGGCGACGGCTCAACAAAACCGCAACACGTCATTCCCAAAACGTCTAAACCGCGATGAATGAATTCAGAATGCGGCGTTCGAATTTAGCGCTCGAAGTACTAGAACAGATATGAGGTTGTTAACGGCGGTATTGTTTTTGTCGGTGGCATCGGTTGCTGTTTGGGCGCAGCCGGGGGATGACGGGACGATCTCTGTAAATGCTGTCTCTTATACACATCTCCGAGCCCACGAGACAGCG
>JAUCQE010000339.1 GCA_030372865.1 Pyrinomonadaceae bacterium | reverse complement strand
TTCGGAACTCGTCGGCAGCGTCAGATGTGTATAAGAGACAGGGTTTAGCCGGTTGAAGAACGTTCGAAGCCCGGATGTCTTGCGCGCCTTTCTCTCATCCTAAACGCCTTAATGTCCCGAGCCGCCGGCCGCTACGCCTTCGATCTTCGCCGCTCCAACGTCTTTGACGATGAACACGGTCACCGCCGCGATCAGCATCGAGATGCCGCCGAGGACGACTACATTTATCGGCCTGCCGCCGAGCAGGCCGTCGTAGATCTGCGGTATCAGGAACGACATCACGACCTGCGGGATAACGATAAAGAGATTGAAAACACCCATGTACACGCCCATCCGTTCCGGCTTGATAGCACCCGCCAGTATCACATAGGGCATTGCAAGTATCGACGCCCACGCGATGCCCAGCCCAGCCATGCCAAACATCAGCATGTACCTGTCGGTCGCGAACACCGTCGATATCAACCCAAGCCCGCCAAGCGTGAGGCAAATAACATGAACCGTCTTCCGGCTCGTTTTTTCAGCAAGCCACGGAATGATAAAGGCGATCATGAAGCAGACCACGTTATAGAACGCGAACATCAATCCGCCCCATTCCGTCCCGGCCTTAAAAAGCTCCGGGGTTGCCTTTTCGTCAACCGCCGCAAACACGCCCTTTGCAACGCTCAGCCCGTAAAACTGCCACATACACGGAAGAGCAAACCACGTAAAGAACTGCACGACCGCAAGCTGTTTCATCGTCGGCGGCATGTCGCGGATAGCATCAGCGATCTCTTTCAGCAGCGAGCCGACAAGGTTTCCTTCCTTCTGCTTTGCCCGAAAGGCTTCCATGTCCTCGGGCGGATATTCGTGCGAGGTAAAGACGGTCCAGAGCACGGCGGCGAGGAAAAAGATGCCGCCGACAATGAATGCGATCAGCGTCGAATAAGGAATCCCGCTCGCCATTATGCCGACAACGCCCATGGCCGTCAGCAGGAACGGGAGAGCGTTCGCGAGCGTCTGCCCGATGCCGATAAAGAACGACTGCATCACGAAACCGAGCGTCCGCTGTTCCTCGGGCAGGTTGTCCGCGACGAACGCACGGAACGGCTCCATCGTGATATTGATCGACGCGTCAAGTACCCAAAGCAATCCCGCCGCCATCCACAGTGCTGACGAGTTCGGCATCGCGATCAACGCGAGGCTCGCCAGTATCGCACCGATCAGGAAATACGGCCGCCTGCGTCCGAGCCCCGTCCACGTCCGGTCGCTCAGTGCGCCCACTATCGGCTGCACAAGCAAGCCCGTCACAGGCCCCGCGAGCCAAAGATAAGGCCTGTCTCTTATACACATC
>JAUCQE010000338.1 GCA_030372865.1 Pyrinomonadaceae bacterium | reverse complement strand
GGGTACGGGAATGTACACCGTCCGCGCTCACGGCATACCGTCGCATGCCGGCCTTGACCCCGAAAAGGGAGCGAGCGCGATACTCGAACTTTCCCGGCAGATCGAACAACTTCATTCTCTGAATGACATCGCTAGCGGAACGACCGTGAACGTATGCACGATCGAAGGCGGAACGACCTCGAACGTTATACCGGCACTTGCCGAATGTTCGGTCGATGTTCGTTTTACGTCTATCGCCGAAGCCAATCGTATCGACGCGGCGATCGAGTCACTCACGTCCGTAGACGAAAGAGTAAAGCTCGAGATCATCGGCGGTATCAATCGGCCGCCGATGGAACGAACAGACGCCGTCGTCGCACTATTTGAAAAGGCACGCGACACTGCCGCGTCGTTCGGCTACGAACTCGGCGAAACGCAGGTCGGCGGAGCATCCGACGGCAACTTCGTCGGAGCACTCGGCACTCCCGTCCTCGACGGCCTCGGTATCGCCGGCGATGGCGCTCATACATTGCACGAGCACATAATTCTAAGCGATATTCCTAAACGGGCGACATTGCTATCTGAGCTGTTATCGCAAAAACTATGAGTTCGTGGATTGAAGAGTATTTGAAACGCACTGATGAAATCGCTAACGGAGAGCCAAGCTTTCATCGGGTGTCTGAAAAAACCAATGGTGATCCGATAACGGTAATAACGTATCCTCCGAGTTCAAATAGCGGATTGCAAATTTCCCTGACAGCTGGCCTTTCGAGCTATGAGCACGAAGCATGGCAGCTCGGAAAACCCGAACTATCAATTGCTATTGATTCGACTGATATGCGTTGGGGTTTTGCTATTGGTGAAATTGCCGATCGTCTAAAGGGCGACTGTCCTTTCTGTTATTGCGATGTGATAAATTTTGGAACACCGATTTCTGAAGAGTCTGATATGTCAGCCTTCATTGTTTTTGCACCGAGTTTCGGCCCAAAGGATTTTTTTACTCTTGATCTTGGCAATAGAAAGATCAACATTGCTCAAATGTACCCAATTTACTCGAGCGAAATTGAGGTATTTGACGCATTGGGGCCAGAGGCGTTCTTCGCTAAATCAGCCGAATTCTTCCAAGATCCGTTACGGCCCGCTATGACAATATAATATTAGTTCGGAGGCGCATCCTGTCCGGTGATGGGCGCGGTCTTCAAAACCGTTTGCGGGTGCGCGAGAGCGTACCTGGGTGGGTTCGACTCCCACACGCCTCCGCCAAACCTAAAGGAGAAAGGATAAAGGCTGAAGGAGAAAGTAAAGACCAAGACGTCGACTTTTCCTCGCTTTCATTATCCTTTATCCTTTCGCCTTTACCCTTATGATTTCCTGGATCTCCCTCAATATGACACCCGGCGTCGGGCCTCGTGCCGCGACAAAGCTGATCGAAAGGTTCGGCTCGCCCGAAGGTGTGTTCGCCGCACGGCGCTCGGAGCTCGAATCGCTTCGCATTCGCCCTGAAACCATTGAGAGCATAATCTGTCTCTTATACACATCTCCGAGCCCACGAGACAGCG
>JAUCQE010000337.1 GCA_030372865.1 Pyrinomonadaceae bacterium | reverse complement strand
ACCGACATTCCGGTCGTCGGAGACTTTAAGGGAACGGCTCCCGGAACGGACATCGCGGTCTATCGTCCGAGCAACGGGACCTGGTACGTGCTGAACGGCGACATCACGATGTTCACGCAGTTCGGTGCGAGCGGCGACCAGCCGGTTGCGGCTGACTACGACAACGACGGGTTCGCGGACCACGCTGTCTATCGCCCGGCCGACGGCAACTGGTACGTCCGCCGGAGCCAGACGAGTTCGGTGCTGATCCGCAAATGGGGTATCGACGGCGACATCCCGATGACGGGCGACTATGACCCGAACTCGAACGACCTCGCTGATTTCGCGGTGTTCCGCCCGAGCGATTCGACGTGGTACATCCTCCGCAGCGAAGGCAACGTGACGCAGTTCACGACGTTCGGACTCCCGGGCGACATCCCCGCATCGTCGCCGAACATGCTCGCGAACTAAGCGGCGATGATCGAACAGGAGAGAACGCATGCAAGGGGCGACAATTTTTATGACAAAGGTGGAGGGCGACGTAATGGTCAACCACGGGCGAGCGGGCTGGATAAAGGGAACGGAAGGAATGGCGTTCCCGCCGGATTCGATCGTGACCGTGCAGACCGGAACGAACGGCAGCTGCACGCTGATGAACGGCAACGGCAGGAACACCGCCATCGAGCCGAACTCATTCTTCGTCATCCACACAAGCAAAACGATGTCTGTGGCGGAAGGCCAGTAGGCCGAGCCGCGATCGACAATACAGGACTTGGCCGAAAGGCCGTTGCGCGGGGCAAACGCCCCGCCTTTTTATTGCCCGCGATCGTCCGCCGGCTTCCCTACCCAAAATGCCGCCTGTTCCCCGCCCGAGAATCACCGCGAATCGCATTAGGCCTATAACTATTGCAATTACGCGGTTTACAGCCACCACAATTGCTGACGATTACTACCAAATGGGTGGGGAAAAGCCCGTCGATAACCGATAAAGTGATATCCATCGAGCGAATCGCTCAAATGGCACCACCCAGCGAGCGTCGGTCGAATAATAAAACAGGCACATCATTTTTTGGAGTAACCATGAAAACAGCTCTCATTTACTTTCTTATCATCTTTTCGGCAGTCGCGATCAACGCGCAGACGACGTCATTCACGTACCAGGGCAAGCTGAACGACGGTGCCCTTCCGGCCAACGGGCAGTACCAGTTGGAATTCAAACTCTTTGACACGCCGCAGGTCGGCACCGGCACGCAGGTCGGCGGCATTGTTCAGACCGTGACGGTCAATGTCGTCAACGGCGTCTTTACAACGCAGCTCGATTTCGGCCAGGCGCCGTTTGCGTCAGGTTCCGAGCGGTTCCTTGAGATAGCAGTTCGCCGCAACGCGAACGAGGCCTACTCGACGCTCGAACCGCGGCAGCCGCTGACGAGCACGCCGTATGCGATCAAGGCGAAGAACGCCGAGGTCGCGGTAACCGCAGCCAACACGCAGCAGCTTGGTGGGATCGACGCGTCGCAGTTCGTACAAACCGGCGACAGCCGTTTGACGGACGCCCGTAACCCGCTGCCGGGCAGCACGAGCTACGTCCAGAACCGGACGACACAGCAGGCATCGACGAACTTCAACATCTCGGGCGAGGGCCGAGCGACGATCATCACTGCGGGTTCCCAATTCAACCTCGGTGCCAACCGGATACTCAGCAACGCGGGCGTGAATAACCTGTTCATCGGCGTCGGTGCGGGCTCCGTGACCACCGGCGGGTTCAATACCTTTGTCGGTGCGGACGCGGGCCGCGACAACACGAGCGGCGAGCAGAATGCATTTTTTGGCCGGGCGGCGGGTTTCAGCAACACGACGGGTTACGGCAATTCGTTCATCGGCCGCAGTGCGGGGCTTGAGAACACGACCGGCTACCAGAATACCTACGTGGGCCAGGAAAGCGGCCTGTCGTCAACCGAAGGCTTCTTCAACTCGTTTGTCGGAGCGTTGGCCGGCCGTTCGAATACCACCGGCAATTCAAACTCATTCTTCGGCGCGGCCGCCGGTCTCACCAATTCGACCGGTTTTGCGAATTCATTCTTCGGCCTCGACGCCGGAAGGGCCAATACGACGGCGGATTACAACTCGTTCTTCGGCGCCGCCGCGGGGAAGGCGACCACGACGGGAAATAACAACACTGTCATCGGCGCTTTCGCCGGCCAGATCAATACGACCGGTACGAACAATACCCTGATCGGTGCGAATGCCGATGTCGCTTCAGGCGGCCTCGTGAATGCGACGGCTGTCGGTGCCGGTTCGGTCGTTTCAACCTCGAACACGATCGTGCTCGGCCGGTCGAACGGAGCCGACAAGGTCCGCGTTCCGGGGCTCGGGGCGGCCGGTTCGGAATCGCTTTGTCGCAATGCCAATTTCGAGATCTCGTCGTGCTCATCATCAGGCAGGTACAAGACGAACATCGCGGACTACGGCTCTGGACTCAGGATCGTCAACCTTCTCCGCCCCGTTACATTCAACTGGCTCGGCAATGGCAAGGCCGACCTCGGGCTGGTCGCCGAAGAGGTCGCCGAAGCCGACGAAAACCTGATCATCCGCAACGAGAAGGGCGAGGTCGAGGGTGTGAAGTACGACCGCGTCGGCGTCGTGCTCGTAAATGCGGTCAAGGAACAGCAGGCGATCATCGAACGGCAGCAGAAGCAGATAGACGAGCAGCAAAAGCAGATCGAGCTTTTGAAGCGAATGATCTGCAGCCAGAACGCCGGTGCGGAAGGCTGCAAATAGGAGGCCGCGAGCAATGAAGAAGATCATCCTTTTTACAGTCCTGATGCTCTCGGCCGCGATCGCGGGTTTGGGACAGGTGGCCGCCGGAAACGACTTTACGGTCGAGAAATCGGTCGTCGCCGGCGGAGGCCGCGCAAGCTCGAGCCCGGCATTCTCGCTAACCGGAACAAGCGGGCAGAATTCGGCCGGAAACAGCACGTCGCCGGTATTCGGGACGCACGCCGCAGGCTTCTGGACGCCCGAGCAACTGCAGCCAACGGCGGCCGGCGTATCGGTCAGCGGTGCAATACTTACTGCCGGCGGCCACGGCATAAGGAACGCCCGCGTCACGCTTACCGGCACGGACGGGTCTTCGAGGACGGTGTTCACAGGGTCGTTCGGTCTCTACCGCTTTCTCGACGTTCCGGCGGGGCAAAGCTACGTAATCTCGGTATCGACCGGGCGGTTCACCTTTGAGATACCGGCGATGGTCATCACGGTGCACGATGAACTGACCGGTGTGGACTTCGTCGCAAACCCGCTATAACGGCAGGTGTATTACGGAAACAGGCGGGGCCGCGGGGCTCCGCTTTTTTCTTTTGGCGGGTTTTTCAAAAGCCCGCAGGCACGGTAGAATAAGGGTTTTTGATAACGTCAGAATTTTGAACCATATATGCTTCAGGCCGGAATTGTTGGATTGCCCAACGTAGGAAAATCGACCCTTTTTAACGCCCTTACCGCACAGGAAGCGGCGCTCGCAGCGAACTACCCGTTCGCGACCATCGAACCGAACGTCGGCGTCGTCGCTGTTCCCGATGAACGGCTTGCCGTTCTCGAAAAGCTCGTCGGCGCGCAGAAGGTCGTGCCCGCGACGGTCGAGTTCGTCGACATCGCCGGGTTGGTCCGCGGCGCATCGAAGGGCGAAGGCCTCGGCAACCAGTTCCTGGCGAACATCCGCGAGACGCACGCTGTGATCCAGGTCGTGCGGTGCTTTGAGGACGAGAATATCGTCCACGTCGAGGGCTCGGTCGGCCCGGTCCGCGATATCGAAACGATCCAGATCGAACTCGCACTTGCCGACCTCGGCTCTATCGAGAAACGCCGCGACAAGGCGATGCGTTCCGCGAAATCGGGCGACAAGGACGCAAAGCGTGAGATGGAGATCATCGAAAAGATCCAGCCCGTGCTCGAGGAAGGACGGCCCGTCCGCTCGGCAAACCTGACCGATGACGAACGCGAGATCGTCCGCCGCTGGTTCCTGCTCACGACCAAGCCGACCATCTACGCGGCGAACGTTGATGAGGCGACGCTAGCAGACCCTGCAAGCAATCCGCACGTGCAAAAGGTGATGGAGC
>JAUCQE010000336.1 GCA_030372865.1 Pyrinomonadaceae bacterium | reverse complement strand
TTCGGAACTCGTCGGCAGCGTCAGATGTGTATAAGAGACAGGAACCTTGCCGGCAAATCAACGATCGACATCCTGCACGAGGCGAAGAACGTCACGCTGGTCTCGATCTTTGCGCCGGAGCACGGCATCCGTGGCGAGCTTGATACCGAGAAGATCGACGACACAAAGGACGAAAAGACTGGCCTGCCGGTTTACTCGCTCTATAAGGACGGTATGCGCCGGCCGAAGCCGGAACAGCTTCAGGGAATAGACGCGATCGTTTACGACATCCAGGACATCGGAGCCCGTTTCTATACTTACACCGCAACTCTAAAGAACGTGATGGAGGAAGCCGCCAAGGCGAAGATCCCGGTTTACGTTCTGGACCGGCCGAACCCGATCAACGGCGTTTCGGTCGAAGGCCCGCTGGCGGAGGAAGAAAAGCTTTCATTCATTGCCGCACACACAATCCCTGTCCGTTACGGCCTGACGATCGGCGAACTCGGGCAAATGATGAACGCCGAGCGGAAGATCGGCGCCGACCTTCGCGTGATCAAGATGGAAGGCTGGCGGCGGTCGATGTGGTTCGACGAAACGGGACAGACTTGGGTGAATCCCTCGCCGAATATGCGTTCGCTGACGCAGGCGACGCTGTATCCGGGAATCGGGCTGATGGAGACGACGAACGTCAGCGTAGGCCGCGGCACGGACACGCCGTTTGAACACATCGGGGCTCCGTGGATCGACGGCCGGCGGCTTGCGCAGTACCTGAACGAGCGGAATTTGCCAGGCGTAAGGTTCGTGCCTGTCCGCTTTCGGCCAAACGCTTCCGTCTTTAAAGACGAGGATCTCGGCGGCATTAATTTCATAATCACGAACCGCGACCGGTTCAATTCGGTGCGGACCGGCATCGAGATCGCGGCGGCGATCAGAAAGCTTTACGCGGCAGAATGGCAGGCCGACCGGTACCTGCGGTTGCTGGTCAACCAGGACGTGCTCGACCGCCTGAAACGCGGCGAGTCGCCGGAAGAGATCGAACAAAGCTGGCGTGAGGCCCTGACGAGATTCAACCAAAGACGGGCATCATATTTGCTTTATAACTAGCAGCTTTTACTACAAGTTAACCTCAAAATTCAGACAAGTGTAACAAGTCTTTTTGTTTCAACAGGATAGGGGTTGACTACGATTTTGCTCAACAGAATCAATAACGAAATTTTGGATAAACTTCCAAAAACGTAAACATTTCTTATGGCAAATATTCCCGGTTTTACTAATTTCACGAAAGGAAGGAAGACTATGACGAACAAATTTTTGAGTTCGGTTCTATCCGTTCTCACGATTTCGTTGATGATGGTCTGGTCCGTAAGCGCCCAGGAGGTCACCGGTACTCTTTCAGGTACCGTTCGTGACGCAACGGGAGCGGTCGTGCCCGGAGCATCGGTCACCATCACGGATTCGACCAAGAATAACATCACGGTTCGCACAACCGTCACCAATTCTGATGGCGAGTTCAGTGCGCCGAACCTCCCGACGAGTACTTACTCCGTCACGGTCGAGGCATCGAACTTCAAAAAGTCAGTCCAAAAGGACATCAAGATCGACGTCGGCGCACGCCGCTCGATCGACGTCGTGCTTGAGGCCGGCAACATCGACGAGGTAGTCACCGTCGAGGCCGACCCGGTTGCGGTCGACCTGACGTCGCCGACCAGCGGTACCGTTATCAACGGCGACCAGGTCCGCGAGCTATCGATCAACAACCGCAACTTCACGCAGCTTGTCACGCTCGCACCGGGCGTTTCGAACGACCTTTCCGATCAGGTCTACGTCGGCACGACGAACCCGGACGGACAGGCGAACATCGTTTCGATCTCGGTCAACGGAGCACGTTCCAGCCAGAATACCTTCACGGTTGACGGTGCAGACGTTACCGACCGCGGTTCGAACCTGACGATCCAGGCTTATCCTAGCGTGGATTCGATCGGCGAGTTCCGCGTTCTCCGCTCGCTTTACCCGGCAGAATCCGGACGCAGCGGCGGCGGCCAGGTCAACGTCGTTACCCGCAGTGGTACGGCCCAGTTCCGCGGCAGTGTCTATGAATTCATCCGTAACGAGGCTTTCAACGCAAACCGCGTCGAGATCAATAGCCTGACGACGGTTCCGGCAACGCTCGGCCGCGACGATAACGGTAAGGCAAAGCGTCCGCCGTTCCGTTATAACAACTACGGTTGGACCATCGGCGGCCCGGTCTACTTCTTTAACTTTGGCGAGAACGACGGCGGTTTCTTCCGCAAGTGGGACAGGACGTTCTTCTTCTTTTCGCAGGAATGGCGCGACGACAAACGGTTCCCGGCGCTTCAGTCGTCGGTGCCTACGCAGCTGCAGCGGAACGGACAATTCAACGTTCCGATCTGTTTGCAGGCAACCGGCTCAACGTGTACGTCCGTCCTGCCCGGAAGCGCTGCTACGCCCGGCGTGCTGGCTAACGTCAACCCGGTTGCACAGCAGTACCTGCAGTATATTTACAGCAATCTTCCGCTCCCGAACTCAGGGATAAACACCCTCATCTATCCGACGGAAGGCATTTCGGAGTTCCGCCAGGAAGTTATCAAGATCGACCACTCGTTTAATGATAAGGTTTCGGGTTACTACCGGTACCAGCGTGACAGCATTCCCACGATCGATGCGAACGCATTGTTCTCTTCGGGCTCAGGCCTTCCGGAAGTATCGAAGACCTCGACCGATTCGCCCGGCCGTACGCACACTGCTCAGCTGACCTATGCTCGTTCGGCGAACATGATCTTTGAGGGCCGCTATACGTATGGTTACGGTGCCATCCTGAGTGAGAACATCGGACTTATCGCTCTGGCCAACTCGCCGATCCGCCCGCCGCTTGCTTATCCGATGACGCGTGACCGCGTTCCGACGATCAGCGGCAACGGTTTCAGCGCGCTGCAGAGCTTTGGCCCGTACGATAACTTTTCGTACAAGCACAACGTCGGCGGCAGCATGACCTGGATCGTCGGCAACCACACAATGAAGTACGGTTTACAGTACTCACTGTATCGAAAGAACGAAAACGCGCTCGGCGGCAACAACGAGGGCTTGTTCTCCGGCTTCAACACGCCGGGAGCGACGGCGAACGTTATCGCTCCGGGCGGCAACGCCACGCAGCAGCTTTGGGCAAACTTCCTGATGGGCACGAACGTGACCTTCACGCAGGCAAGCTTTGACTACACGGCCGACCTTCGCCAGAAAGCGTTCGAGGCCTATGCTCAGGACGAGTGGAAGTTCAGCAAGAACCTGACACTCTACATGGGCGTTCGCTATTCGTTCTTCGGCTCGCCGTGGGATAAGAACGGCCGCCTGACGAACTTCGATCCGGCACTCTTTAATCCGGCAGCGGCACCGCTCGTTACCGGAGCCGGCAACCGTGTTCCTGGAACCGGCAACTACTGTAACGGTTTGATCATGAACACGAACGGTAGTGCAGCGTTCCCGAACTGTACCCCGACTCAATCGCCGTACGGCAAGTTCGTGGTTGATGTGCCGAAGAATGACTTCGCTCCGCGACTCGGCCTTGCATGGGATCCTTTCGGTGACGGCAAGACGGCGATCCGCACGGGATACGGTATGTATCACGAGCAGATCCTGAACGGTATCTTCCTGCAGAACATCGCAACGAACCCGCCCTTCCAGCAGACCTGTCAGGTTGTCGGTACGCGTCTGGATAACCCCGTTCCGAATGGTTGTAATGTTATCGCATCAAACACGGTCGGAAACATCCGTGCAGTTCAGCCGAACTGGAAGACGCCGTACATGCAGCACTGGTCGCTGGACGTTCAGCGTCAGCTTACGAGCAAGACGTTGGTCAGCGCAGGCTACTACGGATCAAAGGGAACGAACCTGATCGGCGGTTACGAAATGAACCTCTTGGCCCCGGGCGAGGCACTGACCCGCCAGTGTGCGACAGGTTCCTCCACGACGCCGTCGGTGCCCTGCCAACTCCCGGGCCAGGCATTCATCTCGTCCGCACAGAGCGCGATCCTCGACCAGGTCCGCCCGTATCGCGGTTACCGCTCGATCACGATGATCCAGCCGCGGTTCAACTCGAACTACCACAGCCTCCAGATCTCGGGACAGCATCGTTTCAGCGGTGCGTCGCAGCTGAACCTTGCCTATACGTGGGCGAAGAACATCACCGACAACTGGACCGACCGTTCGACGACCCCGCAGAACACGTACGACATCGGTTCGGACAAGGCACGCGCAGCACTTGACCGTCGCCACATCCTGACGATCAACTACGTGTATGAACTTCCGTTCTTCAAGGATCAGCGTGGTTTCGTCGGTAAGGTGCTCGGCGGATGGCAGGCTTCGGGTATCGTAACGTACCAGACGGGCCTTCCGTTCACTCCGACGGTGTCGGCATATGACCCGGCCGGTATGGGCCTTATCCCGCCGCCGCTGACGGTTGCACGTCCGAACGTCACGTGCGATCCGAACGCGAACGCGCCGCGTACGCCGCAGCAGTGGTTCGATACGTCATGCTTCGAAGTAACGCCGATCACGAACGTCGCCTTGAGCGGCAACCGTGTCGGTAATGCCGGACGCGGCATCATCGAGGGACCGCCGACGAAGCGTGTTGACTTCACGCTTTCGAAGAACATCCGGTTCGGTGAGCGTTACCGCCTGCAGCTTCGCGGCGAAGCGTTCAACGTATTCAACTGGACGAATCCGCGCGGACTCAGCACACTGGTTTGGTCGGCAACGACGCAGCCAGTCTCGCAGGGCGGTAATGGCAGCTCGATCTTCGGGCAGGTCACCTCCTACCGCGATCCCCGAGTGATGCAGTTCGGTGCGAAGTTCAACTTCTAGTGCCGTGTGAACGGTTTTCAACTTGCCCCGCGTTCCGGATGGGACGCGGGCATTTTTCTTTTGTAAACTTGAGACTATGAGTTCGATATTGATCGAGAATGTCGTGATCGCGGGGAGCGGCGTTGGATCAGCTGACGGCTGGGTGCTCGTGGAAGAGGGCATCATTGCCGCGAGCGGGCATGGGTCGCTTGACCAGACGGCATTGCGGACGGTGGATGGCGAGGGCGGCACGCTCTTTCCGGGTTTCATCGACGTGCACAATCACGGGGCGGTTGGCGTGGATGTGAACGACGCGGACGCTGACGGGCTGCTGAAGATCGCGGCTTTCCTTGCCTCGCACGGCGTGACGGCGTGGGTGCCGACGCTCGTGCCGGACTCGGACGAGAATTACCGACGCGTGATAAATGAGATCGACCGCGTGATGGAGATGCAGGAAGGAATGCCGGTCGCACAGGCCGTCGGCGTGCATTACGAAGGCGTTTTCGCGAACGAGAAGATGTGCGGCGCGTTGCGGCCGAAATACTTCAAGAGCTTTACGGGCAGCGAGCTTGCGGACTTGCCTCGGCTGAAACGCGGCGTGCATATGACGACGCTGGCCCCGGAGATAGAAGGTGGCGTTGAGGTCGTCAGGGAATTGAACAAGCAGGGCTGGGTCGTATCGATCGGCCACACGCGGGCGAGCGTTGACGTCCTCGACCTCGCATTCGCGGCGGGCGGGCGGCACCTGACGCATTTTTATAACGCAATGACCGGGCTTCATCATCGTGATGTCGGCGTGGTCGGTTGGGCGTTGACGAACGATGAAGTGACGTTCGATATCATCGCCGACGGCATACACGTGAACGAACGGCCGCTCGAATTCGCGTGCCGTGCGAAGGGGCCGGAGAAGGTCACGCTC
>JAUCQE010000335.1 GCA_030372865.1 Pyrinomonadaceae bacterium | reverse complement strand
ATCTTGTGCTCTTTAGCAAGCCGCGCAATGGATTGCAGCAGCTTCTCGAGGTCGGCGATGATGATGTCCGCCGCCTGACGCATTCGCAGGGCGGTGGCTGTGTCCTCGATATCGTAGCTTGTGACGCCGTAGTGGACATAGCGGCCCTCGTCGCCGAGGTTCTCGGTGACGCACTTTACGAACGCGATCAGGTCGTGATGCGTCTCCCGCTCGATCTCCCCGATGCGCGCGACGTTGAACCGCGCCCCCGCCCTAACCGCGGCGGTCGTGCCTCTGGGGACCACGCCGAAGTGCTCCCACGCCTCGCACACGGCGGTCTCAACATCCAACCACGTCTGAAACTTGTTCTCCTCGCCCCAGATTCTCTTCATCTCCGGCAGCGAGTAACGCTCGATCATAGGGACCTCTGGTGTTGGGTGTTGGGTTTCGGGTGTTGGGCCCTAACACCCAGCACCTATCACCCATCACCGGCTAATGTTCTGCAAGCTTTTCCTTATGCTTCCTCACGGCTTCTCGCAGCTCCGGGTATTTCACGCTGAGAATCTGTGCCGCGAGGATGCCGGCGTTGCGGGCTCCGTCGATCGCGACCGTCGCGACCGGCACTCCGCTGGGCATCTGGACCATAGAAAGCAGGGAATCCAAGCCGTTGAGCGCGGCGGATCTGGTCGGGACACCTATCACGGGCAGCGGCGTCATCGAAGCGACCACGCCCGCCAGGTGCGCGGCCATTCCCGCGCCGGCGATGATGACCTCAAAACCGTTCGCTTCGGCGTTCTTCGCGAAGTCGGCAATCTGCTCGGGGTTGCGGTGAGCGGAAATCACGAATGTCTCGTTTGCCACACCGAACTCGTCGAGCGCGACCGCGGCTTTTGCCATCACGTCCGCGTCGGACCTGCTGCCCATCACTATCGCTACTTTTCCTGGCATCCATCAACCCTCAGCCCGAAGGCAAATGCAATCGCGAAAGCGCGAAAGGACGAAAACGCGAAATGCAATCACGAAAGCACGAAAGAACGAAAACACGAAAAATGCACATCGCGAAAACGCGAAAGGGCGAAGGCACGAAAGGGAAGCAACGCTCGATGCGGTTATCCCGAGCGCGGGTTCCTGCGCTTCGAGGTCGGGAATCCCGGCCTACCCTATAGTGTTTCGCGTTTTCGCTTCTTCGCGATATTCCCCTCGTGTTGTCGTGATTCGGTTTCCGTCTGCCGAACCGCCCCCTGGCCCCCTCCTACGAGGAGGGGGAACTGTCTCTTATACACATCTCCGAGCCCACGAGACAGCGCTGTGTATCTCGTGTGCCGTCTT
>JAUCQE010000334.1 GCA_030372865.1 Pyrinomonadaceae bacterium | reverse complement strand
ATCTTGTTCAGGAACTGATCGGGATTCCCGGAAGGCTCGGAGCGATGATCGGAACCGCCGCGACGGTCGCTGTGCCTTTCTTTCTCATCTTCTACGCAAAGCCGGGATCGTGGGTGGAATTTTGGACCCTCTTTGGAGCATCAAATCAACTCCTTGCCGCACTTACGCTTCTCTCGATCACAGCCTGGCTGCACAAGGCAAGGAAGCGCATCGCTTTTACACTCCTGCCGATGATGTTCATTCTGGTGATCACGCTCTGGGCTTTGAGCTCGCTTGTGATCGGAAACTTTCAGGCCGCGAACGGTTTTGATATAAAGCTGGTGAACGGCGTCGCGTCGATGATCTTGATCGTGCTTGCTATTTATCTTGTCATCACGGCGTGGGTGAAGCTGCGGAAGGACGCGGGCGGCCCCGAGGTCGAGGCACCTGCCGCCGCTTGATGAGATATTCGGCCGATACGCGACGCATTAGAATTTGGGGTCGGAAAGTTCTGCAGAGAATGGAGGAACAGTTATGACAAACATTACGGAGATCGCCGAAGATACATATCGGATAAATACCTATATTCCGGAGATCGGTTTGGGGTTCGGCCAGTTCCTTGTTCGCGACGAAGAACCTCTGCTGTTTCATACCGGCCCGCGGGCGATGTTTCCTATCGTGAGGGAAGCTGTGGCGAAGATATTGGACCCTTCGTCACTTCGATGGATCGGCTTCAGCCACTTCGAGGCAGACGAATGTGGTTCGTTGAATGAATGGCATGAGATCGCACCTTCTTCCGCCGCCGTCTGCAGCATGGTCGGAAAACTTGTAAGCGTCGATGACTTTGCCCCAAAGAATCCGGCCCGCGGCATTATGGACGGCGAAGAATTTTCGACCGGAAAACATAGTTTCAAGTTCTTTCAGACGCCGCACGTTCCCCATTGTTGGGAAGCAGGAATGCTTCTGGACACGACGAGCGGCGTCCTTTTCTGTTCGGATGTGCTGCACCAGAATGGCGACGTAGAACCCTTATCGTCGGTCAGCGTCGTAGACCGCGCAAGGCAAACTCTAGGGGAAATGGAGTCGGGGCCGCTTGCAGGATATCTGCCTTACACACCAAATACCGCAGCGACACTTCAGCGGCTCGCGGAACAGCGGCCGACAACCCTGGCTACGATGCACGGTTCAGTTTTCTCCGGCGACGGCGAGAAAGAGTTGCTGAGTTATTCAGAGCTGCTCAGGGAAGTTTACGGATCCCGCGATTGATCGCGGCGGACGGGCACTTCTACTAAGGTTCGGGTCGTGTGGTCGGTAACGCTTCCAGGCTCGCGAAAACCTTCGAGCGGGTTGGTCGACTGCGGCGGAAGCTGTACGGGCGGGACAAAATCGGCCGTAATGGTATTTTGCCTTGTCGCAGGTTCGTCAAACTGCCTGCCGATAACCCGCGACACCTGCCGCATGATCATAAAACAAATGCCGAAAAGAACGGCAAGATAGATAATGCCGAAAAGGAACACAGGTTCAGGATTCGGCACCTTGTCGAGCAATATCACCATCAGCCCGACCAATACCATTAACCCGACGACCGCGACAGAGATCAGGGCGGACAAGAGCGAACTCAAGACGGACTTGCCGCCGTCTTTTTCTTTTTTTATCTGCGTGCCGCAGGAATTGCAGTAGTTAAGAGACGTATCGACCTGTTTGCCGCAGCGAGCACAGTACATCGGAGTTTAATTTGGTCAGTGTTTGATCGGCCCGATCTTTTCTTCAAGCCAGTTGGTGAGGTCTTCAACAGATTCGATAAGTATTCCCTTGCCCTGCCATGCTTTGATAGCGAAGATGATGAGCATTATCGTAGTGACGACCGTAAAGATCCGGCTTGCGAGGCTAGCGAGATCGGTCACATTCGCCAAACCGCCAAGCAGCAAGGTAACGATAAGTATGCCGACGTGTGCCGCAAGGCCCTGAGCGGCGTGAAAGCGAACTTTTGATTCATATTTTGGTAGAACTAAAAGCAGGATAACGCGCGCGATCAATGCAACCGAAAATGGGATATAAGGCAGGCCGATCAGCCACTTTTCCGGAACCGACGAAGCGATGCCCGAACGGCCGGCGGTTGCCGGGGGAATATTCGTGAACGGCTGAGGCTGGTAAGGAACAGGCGACGGGCCGGGCTGATAGGAATAAGCCTGGAAATCCGCTTCCTGAAACCGGCGCGTTTCTTCTTCGGTGATGCTGCCCGGAGCCGTAGGAAATTCCGCAGTGCTGAACGGCGACTGCTGCGGGCCGGTATATTCCGGCGTCGGGGCCGTATAATCCGGCATAACGGTCGGAGCGGTTACTTTTGCCTTTTCCGGAAATTCCGGATCGAGCGGATTTGTATCGAATTTCTTCGGCATCGTCGAAGTTTATCTTACGATATTTTCAAAGCTAATGTTCAAAGTTTCCCGGAACCGCCGTTATGTTCCGGTTCTGCTATTCACTGCTGACGACGTCAATTCCTAACTCTTCGAGCTGCGACCCGTCAACAATTCCCGGCGAATCCATCATAAGGTCCTGGGCAGATGCCGTCTTCGGAAAAGCCATAACGTCGCGGATGTTTTCCGTTCCGACAAGGATCATGCAGGTCCTTTCAATTCCGGCGGCGAAGCCTCCGTGTGGCGGCGTTCCATACTCAAGAGCATCCAGGAAGAACCCGAACTGCGAGCGGGCGGATTCGGGAGACATTCCGAGAGCTTTGAAGTTCAGTGCCTGAACATCCTTTTGATGGATACGTATCGAACCGCCCGCGCATTCGTAGCCATTGATCACGGCGTCGTAAGCCTTGGCCCTGACCTGCCCGAGAAGATGATGCTGTGACGGATCGTTGACCGCGGTCTTGAACATCTCAAGGTCCTCGTCCATCGGTGAAGTAAAAGGATGGTGAGCGGCGACGTAAGTATCCGATTCATCATCGTGCTCGAACATCGGGAACTCGGTCACGATCAGGCATTCGTATTTGCTTCTGTCTATAAGGTTCTCGCGTCTTGCGATCTCATTTCTGAGAGCTCCGAGCGAGGCCGCGACGACGCTTTTCTTTCCTGCAACGATCAAAACCGCGTCGCCTTTTTCCGCCCCGGCAACCGAAGCAAGCTCCGCGATCTTTGCATCGCCAAGAACTTTCAGCAGAGAGCCTGTGACCTCATCGCCGATCTTGATCCAGGCCATCGCCCCGGCACCGTAACGTTTGACGAACTCCTGCAGCTCATCAAGTTGCTTGCGGGAATAATCAGCCTTTCCTTTCACAATGACGCACTTGATCTCGCCGCCCTTGGCAAGCGTGTCTCCGAACGGAGCGAAATCCGTTCCATTCAGGCTTTCGCTCAGGTCTTTCAGTTCCATTCCGAAACGCAGGTCGGGCTTGTCCGAGCCGTATCGACGCATCGCTTCGGCATAGGTCATCCGCGGCCATTCTGCGGGAAGAGAAACGTCGATCAGTTTCAGGACATGGTTGAACATTCCCTCGATCTCGCGATAGACCTGCTCGCGATTTACGAAGGACATTTCCATATCAAGCTGCGTAAATTCCGGCTGGCGGTCTGCCCGGAGGTCCTCATCGCGGAAACAGCGGGCGATCTGGTAGTACTTATCGAATCCCGCGATCATCGTGATCTGTTTCAAGATCTGCGGAGACTGCGGCAGCGCGAAAAACTTGCCCGTGTGAATACGCGAGGGCACGATGAAATCACGAGCTCCTTCCGGAGTCGATTTGAGCAGTATCGGGGTCTCGATCTCGATAAATCCACGATTATCGAAGTATTCACGGATCGCTTTCACCGCCTTCGCACGCATGCGGATGTTGTGCTGAAGCTGAGGACGGCGGAGGTCAAGCTGTCTCTTATACACATCTCCGAGCCCACGAGACAGCG
>JAUCQE010000333.1 GCA_030372865.1 Pyrinomonadaceae bacterium | reverse complement strand
TGGTAGATCGTCGCGCGAAAATCGCCGAAATCCGACGGCAGGTCGGTCTCGACAATGCGTTTCACCAGCAGTTCCTTTTCGACGCGGTATCGAACGAGGTCTGCGACCGAGATGATCTTCATTTCGTGCTTCTCGGCGAAGACCTCGAGTTCCGGCATCCGAGCCATCGTGCCGTCGTCGTTCATGATCTCGCAGATGACCGCGGCGGGATATAGCCCGGCGATCCTCGCAATATCGACGCTGGCCTCAGTTTGCCCGACGCGAACCAGTACGCCGCCGCGTTTGGCACGAAGTGGGAACACATGTCCGGGGCGGGCGAGGTCGTACGGCCGCGTGTTCGGGTCGACCGCGGTCAGGATCGTTTTTGCACGGTCCGCTGCCGAAATTCCGGTCGTCACGCCCTCGCGTGCCTCGATCGAGATAGTAAAGGCCGTGCCCATCGAAGACGTGTTATCGGCGGTCTGCGGCTGCAGGTTAAGCTCATCGCAACGCTCTTCGGTCATCGGAAGACAGATCAGGCCGCGGCCGTGAACGGCCATGAAATTTATGATCTCCGGCGTCACTTTTTCCGCCGCGCAGACGAGGTCGCCTTCGTTCTCGCGGTCTTCGTCGTCGACGATGATTATCATCTTGCCCTCGCGAATGTCGCGAGCGGCCTCTTCGATAGTTGCTAATGGCATTTATTACACTGCCGGCGGGGCGCACCGCCGCTTCTCCGATATAGCTGAATTCTACCGAAAATCGGGCTTCTAAGCTAACAAAAAGGGAAATTAACAATTGAGCCGATTGCATTTACAATCATCGGGTGCTTTTCGAGCTCAAACTTCTCCGGCGCACGCTTTTCGCACGCCGCCGCGGCCTCGTCGGATTTACAGCGCTCGCCGCGGTCTTGGGCATCGCCGCGGGCGTTGCGAGCCTGATCGTCGCCCAGGCCGTTGCAACAGGATTTCAGGCGGAACTCCGAAACGCGATACTAGCGGGCTCTCCACACATAACCGTATTTCGCGCCGATGGTGGGCCGATCTCAAACGCGTCTGATCTGCAGCATAAATTAGCGGCTGTTCCGGGAATCGTTTCGGCCGACGCGGTCGCCGTGCATGCCGGCGTTATCCGCGGCCCGGGCGGCAACGGCTTCGCGGTCGTGACCGTCGATGGCGGAGCGACAGTCGATGTCGAAACGACGTATGAGGCCGACATCGGTGTCGAACTTGCCGCGACCACGGGTTTGAACGAGGGTAGCAAGGCGGAGGTGTTTCTGGCCCAAAAGGATGGCGAGCTTTTTAAGTTGAATATTGTAGTCTCGTCGCTGACGCGGACCGGGCTTTTCGACCGGGATTCTACCAGCATCAAGCTAAAGCCGTTGGCAGACACCGCGAAAATAAATGCCTCACCGAACCAGTTGGAACTTCGCATTGCAGATGTCTTCGGATCATCGCGAGTCGCGGCTCAAGTCAGGGCGATCGCGGGTGAAGGCTTTCGCGTTGT
>JAUCQE010000332.1 GCA_030372865.1 Pyrinomonadaceae bacterium | reverse complement strand
CAAAGCATACTCATCATCGAAGATGACGCCGATATCGCCGAAAGTCTTCTATACAACTTCAAACGCGAAGGGTTTCGTACTTCCGTTGCCGAGTCAGGCGAAAAGGGCCTTCGTATCGCTCTCGACGAAAAACAATCACCTTCGCTGATCATCCTCGACCTGATGCTCCCGGGCATGAGCGGGATGGAACTCTGCCGCCGGCTGCGGCGTGAACCGTCAACGGAAACTACGCCGATCATCATGCTGACGGCAAAGGCTGCGGAATCCGACAAGATCGCCGGCCTCGATACAGGCGCCGACGATTATATCGTCAAACCTTTTTCCGTAAAGGAAGTGATCGCCCGTGCCAGAGCCGTTCTGCGACGCGCTGAAAAAGAAGCTTCACCGCGCTATGAGGACGCGAGGCTGACGGTCGATTTCGAAGACATGCGAGTAATCGCAGACGGCGAGGACGTGAAACTTACCCGCAAGGAATTCGCACTGCTCGAACACCTGATCAAGAACAGCGGTCGCGTTGCGACGCGGCAGCAACTGCTGGACAATGTTTGGGGCTACAGCTACTTTGGCGACACTAGGACACTTGATGTCCATATTCGGCGGCTTAGGCAAAAGATGGGCGACGCCGGCTCGGTTATTGAGACGGTCGTTGGCGTCGGGTACCGTTTCGTTGGGACCAAATGACCGTTCGCTCGTTCATTTCCAAAGACTCGATACCGGCCATTCCGCCGTTCCTGCAGAGCTTTATAGATGCTGACCGCGATGCCGTGATCATCGTCGATCCGACGATGCGGATAGTTGCAGCGAACCGGTCTGCCGCGTCGAGCTTTACACGTGATGGCAGTTCACTCGCAAATCGACGGCTGACCGAGGTCTTCCGCGAACCGGCCCTTCACAAGGCTTTTCTCGGGGCCATCAAGGAAAATGCTCCATCGGATCTTCGGGTCGAGTTCGGTTTTCTTACCAAAAGCAAATACGACGTTCATGTCGCGGCGATATCGCTCGACGGGGCGACATTCGCGGTTGGGTCATTTCAAGACATCACCGAGATCGAGCGACTCGAACGGGCAAGGCAGGAGTTTCTATCGAATATCTCTCACGAACTTCGCACGCCGCTGACCTCGATACTCGCATTCGTTGAAACGCTTGAAGACGGAGCGATCGACGACCGCGAGAACAATCGACGCTTCCTCAACACGATAAGGCGCAATTCCGAGCGGATGCACGCCCTGATCGCGGACATTCTCGAACTTTCGTCGATCGAGACGGGCGATATTTCGCTCGATATTAAGCAGGTCAGGATATTTAATGTGGTCGAGGAGATCTTTGCCAGCCTTTCTTCCAAAGCCGACGGGCGGGGGATCGCATTGATCAACGAGATCGCGCCCGAAGGCCGCGTCACGGCCGACCTGATGCGGCTGGAACAAATGCTGACCAATCTCATCGACAATGCGATCAAATTCAATCGCGAAGGCGGGACGGTGACCGTTTCGCTTGAAAGTAGGGGCGATAAGGACCTTGTTTTCGTAAAGGATACAGGCGAAGGGCTGCCGTCATCACATCTTTCCCGGATATTCGAACGCTTTTACCGTGTTGATCGCGGCCGGACACGCGAGGTCGGCGGGACTGGCCTCGGGCTTGCGATCGTCAAGCACCTTGCAAAGCTGCATGGCGGCGAGGTTTCCGTACGATCCACACTCGGGCAAGGCACGGAATTCGTCATCGAACTGCCCGTAAATGCCAACGTTCAGCCGATCTAAAATTCTTTCCAGACGTCTCGAAATGTGCTATACTGAGGCTTCTTTCTGATAATCATAACTAGTTACGATCCTGCGGTAGCCGGGCTGTCATTCATTGGTTCATCCTTAGCAATTTTAGGAGCGAAACAGTATGGAACTCAGTATTGGACAGAAGGTGGCATATCCCAGCCAGGG
>JAUCQE010000331.1 GCA_030372865.1 Pyrinomonadaceae bacterium | reverse complement strand
TCTCGGTGAGGGTCAACCAGGCATACGCGGAATTGGCGACCTATCGCGGGAAAAGCGCGTTATGTTCGGCCGCACGCACGTTCAACGACATTGTGACGAAGGAGCGCGGAAAACTCACATCGCTGGCCGGATCGATCCGTTACGCGACCAAGGTAGGCGAACATTACACCAACACACTCAAAGAGGTGGAGAATGTCCTGAAAGCGACTAATTCGAGTCTCGGCGGATGTTGATCATTTGCAGCCTTTAAGTAGTATTATAAATCAGACCGTTCCACCGTTTCCTTACGAACAACGACCTATATGCGAATAACGTTACTTATCCTGGCGATCTTGTTGTGTGTGCCTGCGGCGTTTTCTCAGCCTGCTGCTGATATCTCAGCAATGATCGACAAGGGAGATCTGGATGCGGCAGCGGCGCGTATCGAGGCTGTCCTCAAGACTCGGCCTAACGATCTGCCCACGCTTACACAAAAGGCTCGGCTTTTGGTCATCAAGAAACAGTATGCCGAAACGGAAACGCTGGCTAACCGCATCATCACCCGCGATCCAAAGAACAAGATCGCGCTGAATGCCCGCGGCGTCGCAAAACGTGACGGGAAGAAGGACTTCACCGGAGCCCTGTCCGACTTTGACAAGGCTCTCGCGGTTGACCCCGAGTACCCACAGGCGTCGTTCAACCGCGCGATCACGCTTTACAACGGTAAACTGGGCCAAAAAAGCGAAGCGCTCGACGCACTTTCCTACGCGATCGAGATCAACCCCGAGAATGCGACTGCTCGCGCGATGCGCGGCCGGCTGTTCAACCAATTCGGCAGATATAAGCTGGCTCTTGTCGATCTCAACAAAGCCCTTTCCCTGAACAATGGTCTGCCGGTCTATGCCGACAGGGCATACGCCCAACTACTGATGTACGCGGCTGGCGAACGTTCGGTACTGCAGACCGCCGTGAGCGATGCCGAGGCCGCTCTTCGCATAAACCCCTCAGACGCGACCGCACTCGCCATCCGTTCGCTCATCAAGCCCGGATCGGCCGCCGATGCTGAAAAAGCATTCCAGATCGATCCGAACAACTATCTTACGCGGATGGCTCTCGGCTACTTCAAACGTTCGAACAAAGACTTTGTCGGTGCTTTCGACGAGTTCGAAGCGGCATACAAGATCGTGCCGAACAGCACGTGGGCCGCAGACGATCTTTTCATAGCGGCCGGACAAGCCAAAGATACCTACCCGAAAGCGGCCGCTGCCTATCGCGAACTGTTCGCACGTAGAATTACGAGGCAGCGTGAACGGGTCGAACTTCTCAAACTCGCCGTCGAGGACGATCAATGGGATTATGAGGCGTACGACAAGCTTGAAAAGGCGTGGGAGAACCTTTTGGAGATGATCGAGAAAGCCAGCGATCGCACTAAACGCACCTCCGACGGTAAACTTATCTTAAAGGAGGTTGCTGAATACGATGTTGAAAGGAAGGCGTCTCGGAACTACTGGTACGATCTCCATGCGAAAAACCCGAAGAATGTTTGCGTCGGCTATTTCAAATATGGCTTTTTAGATTTGGACGCGAACGGGTCATATAGTGAAAGCAACAAGAAGTCTGACTCCTTTAAATTGAGTTACCTTAAAGGCGAGCTGGCCAATTATGACGGTAAAAATGGAGCCGAGTGCGCCGCTCGCGTCGCCCTGAATATCTCCGGGCTCCACAACTTGTTTTACTCGACATCGGTGTACGACCCTGCCCTTGCAAAACAATTCGCAGAGCGGTCCAAGCAAATAAAAGCAGACTTAATGAACGATCCGAACACTATCGATGGTGCCGGCTCGACCGCCGAAGAATCACTGAATAACATCGCATACTGGAAGGCCCAGGACGATGCATGGAAAAAAGACCTTGAAAGAATGAAACAGAGCGGGACATCGTCCGATGGCAGTTCCGGTTCAGGTCGGCGCAGCGGCGTCGACCCAGCCATGGAACGCGCCGCGACCGCCGCATACGAGCGCATCCACCCGCAGATCGAACGGCTTAGCGAACAGATCATCAGCGCCGCCGGCAAGGTCCAGAGTGGCGGCTCGCTGTCGTTTACTTACCGGGGCACACGACAGCGCATAACCAATCTTCAGCGCCAGATGGTCGACATCTATTACAAGTTCATCGAGGTCCACGGCCCGAACCTGCCCGACTCGCTCGCAAGACACCTTAAGTCCGACGTCAGCCGAGCCGGCAACCTCCGAAACGACTACTCCACCGGTGAGGCGTATGTTGCCGGCGGCGCGTGCTCGAACGGATGGAACGGATACGGCTGTTAGCGAAGGGCAAATGAAAGCCTGATCCCACACCTGGGCCAGGCTTTCATTTGCCGGAATAGTTGCCGCGGTTCTGCACTAACGCAGTCGCTTAACGCCTTTGTCGCTCATCGTCACTATCGCGGTGCCCACACGCAGCAGCGTGATCTTGCCTGCCTCGCAGGTGTTGGCGGTTTCAAATATAATGTCGCCCTCATCGCCGTTCTTTGCGCGATAGTCGCCCCATGCACCGCCGCCCGCAAAGGCTTGCTTAAGGTCCTCGCTCGCTCCCGACAGATCGACGCAGGGCGAATCGGGCAAATATAGCTTTGATCTATCGGTTATACGAGCTCTGCCTTTTGAAGGAAGCCTTTTGATGACATCCGCCGTCTGCGAAGATCTCCACCGCGCGTCAAGTATCCTTATGACTCTCTCAAAGTTTGTTTGGATAGCAAGTACGAGCGGGGCTACCATCGCACCCCGTTGCATTGGCATGTCGGTTGCTGAAACGTTATCGAACTTGACGCCGTAAACTTTACCGACCCATTCGTAAAACTCCCTTTCGGTTATCTCTTGTTCGGGATGGCAGTCACCCGCCTTATCGCAGAAATTTACGCCTAATTTATCCAGTACCTCGTACCCAATATTATCGTTGCGTGGGACATCCCTGAATACCGCAGTGGCCGTGCCGGCCGGGACGCCGCTTGCCGAATACGGGAAATTTATCGCGTACTCGGGATTCGCTCGGGCAAAGGCGTAAAACTCTTCGGAAGTTTTCAGTTTGAGTTTGAAAACGGCCAGGTCCGTCAGTCTATCGATATGAAAATAGAACATCCAGACGAAATCAAAACGGGTCATCGGCTTTGCCGCCCCATCCGCTTTATCAGCGCGGAGATGCCAGTATTGCAAATACCCGGTTAACGCCTCTTGCGACCGGAAATGAGCCGTCCACTTTTGCGCATCCGCCTCGCTATAATCCCACCTTGCCTGAGCGTAAACAATACCCGAACCGGCAGCGAGCAGGATCATCAGAGCAAGGGTTGATATTGCGTTTTTCATACTTGGCCTAACTTTTCCGACATTGGGGCTCTCACCGGCAACACCCCTTTCGGTCGCTTTCACTTGTCTGCGTAAATGAAGCCGTCAAGCGTGACGAAGTCTTCTTTGTTGAACTTCTTGATCTTGAAATTCGTCAGCTTAAAAACGATCAGGGATTCATTTTCCCGAACGACCTCGATCTCGCCATCGGCATAGCGTGGGTCGGTTTGAAAGGTCGCACCCGTTATGAATGAATTTCGCTGTTCACCTTTTACTTCCCGATAGGAAGCAGCCCCCAATTCACTTTGTCGCCAGATCTTTTTCCCAGGTGAATAGTTGGGAATGTTGATCATCAACGTCTGCTGACCTTCGCCCTTCGAACTGACATTGATTGCAGCATCCACCAGCGACTCGCCCGTTTCGGTTGCTTCTTTGTGATCATCCCCGATGGGCATCCTTTTGGGTTTGTTGAAACTGACCGACGCTGCGAAGTCACTCCAGATCGCACCGAAAATTGGCTGGGAACTTCGAACCTCGATCCGGCTCTTACCAATATCCGTCACGCCCGCATCCGCTCCGCCGGCTCCCGACGAGCGAAACTCCCGCGGACCCGTTTTCACTTTCGAGATCGTTCCCTCAATTGCCCTTTCCGATACGCTTTTGTTCGATTCAGATCCGGCCTGTTCCCTGTGAACGAGTGAGATCTTTTTCTCGCCATCGAACTTTCCTTTAAGCTTGTAAATGTAATCTGCACTCTGTTCGATCACTGCTTCGAACTTCCCATTCTCCTCGACCTTGCTACTAAAACTCTTCTCAGAGCCATCGACTTTCAGAGTCCCGATCAGCGACCTATCAGCTGAGACCTCCCACTCGGCAACGATAATCTTGTTTCCGGAAAAAAGATCAACGAAAACGGCGCGGTAGCTCCCGACAAAAGACTGTCCGAAAGCCGTGGCGGGAAGGAGAATTGCGAGTAGTAAAGGTCGAGTGAGCATCACGGTAAGTGCATGATAACAAAGGTTAGATTTATAACGAAAAGGGCATCCGGGGCCTAAGCCCGATTCGGCTGCCAATGCCTATGAACGCTAAATGACGCACGTAAACGAAATGGTAAAGGCCGCCCGGCCGGCGCAACAATTGCCGCAACCGGTCAGTTGCGCTTGACATCTGCAACCGATTGGTTGCATACTTGCGCCCTGTCAATATGAAAAGAGATGTTTTTCAGGCCATTGCTGATCCGACGAGGCGGGCGATCATTGCTTTGATCGCGTTGCAGGCGATGACGCCGAACGCGATCGCGGAGCACTTTGACACTTCGCGGCAGGCCGTCTCGAAGCATCTCCGCATACTCGCCGAATGCGAACTCGTCCACCAACAGCAGAAGGGCCGTGAGATCTACTATTCGCTGGAGATCCAGAAAATGAAAGAGATCGACGAATGGCTCGAACAATACCGAAAGATATGGGAAAGCCGGTTTGAGCAGCTTGATGTGTTGCTTACTGAGTTAAAACAACAGGAAAAAAAGGAGCGAAACATATGAAACCCGCCGAAGCAAAACTGCCGTCAGAAACCGAGGTGATCATCAAACGGAGCTTCGATGCTCCCGCCGAACTGGTGTGGCGTGCCTACATGGAAGCCGACCTGATGCGCCGCTGGTGCGGAGGCCCTCCCGGCTGGTCGATGCCGGTCTGCGAGATGGATATGCGCGTGGGCGGCCGGTATAACTGGCGCTGGCGCAGTGAAGAGAACGGACAAGAGTTCGGGTTCACCGGCGAGGTCCGGGAGGTCGTTCCGCACGCGAAGATCGTGCACACCCAGATCTTCGATCCCGGCAACCTGGGCGTCTCAATGGGGAGCGAGCCGTCCGTCATCACCGTCACCTTTGAGGAAACCGGAGGGATCACGGCCGTCACGACCTCGATCAAATATACTTCGCAGGCCGACCGTGACCAGTCGCTCGCCACCGGCATGACCGACGGAATGGAGATGAGCTACAAGAGGCTCGACGCCTTGTTGGCCGAATTGTAACAGGTAAGAAGTTATGGATCGCATCGCCGGCGGGACCGCCGCACCGCCGCCGATGCCTGCACCAAACCAATAAAGAAATGGATTTCACTGTAAACAAAGAAACGAAAACGGTCGTGATCACCGCCCAGTTTGACGCCCCACGCGACCTCGTCTGGGACGCTTACACAAAGCCGGAACTCCTCGACCAATGGTGGGCGCCGAGGCCTTGGGCATCGCGGACGAAACATATGGAGTTCCGCGAAGGCGGCCGCCGCTTTTACGCGATGGTCAGCCCCGAGGGCGTCGAGCGTTGGGCGCTGCAAAAATACACGTCCATTACGCCGAAGACCAATTTCAAGCTCTTCAACACATTCGCCGACGAAAACGAAAACCCCGAACTCCCCGGCTCCGACTGGGACCTGAATTTCAGCGAGCAGGATGGGAAAACGACGGTTAATGTTTCCATCTACAATGAATCGCTAGAACGCCTCGAAAGAATGATCGCGATGGGCTTCACCGAAGGAACCGCCGCGACGTTCGAGAACCTGAAGGAACTGCTGAGCAAACTAGCGTCTCCGAACGAGATAGAAGCAAAATGAACGTCCAGCAACACATTGACGATTATATCGCGTGCCAGCCCGAACCGAAACGGAGCGACATGCAAGCACTCCACGATAGCATTCTGCAAATGAAGCCGGGATGTAAGTTATGGTTTCTGGATGGCACGAACGAAGACGGCAAGATCGTTTCGAACCCGAACATCGGTTACGGGCTCCGCACCGCAAAGTACGCCGACGGTTCCGCCAAGGAGTTTTACCAGGTCGGGCTCAGCGCAAACACGGCCGGGATCTCTGTCTATATCCTCGGCATCGAAGACAAGAAATTCCTCGCCGAAACCTACGGCAAGGACCTCGGCAAAGCGACCGTCACCGGCTATTGCATCAGGTTCAAGACGCTGAAAGATATCGACATCGAAACGCTCAAGGCGGCAGTACGGCACGGACTCGAACATCCGGACTAGCGCGCCTCTGATATGCTATTAGAATGTCAGAACCAAACAACAGTAAATGGGACAGTGGCGAGGCTGTCCCGGCCGCGGACCTTATCGAGCTTCAGAGCGGAGGCGTCGTCAGCCGCACGATCGTCAAGAAAAAGGCCGGGACGGTCACGGTCTTTGCATTCGACGCCGACGAAGGCCTGAGCGAACACACGACGCCGTTCGAGGCACTGCTTATGAGCCTGGTGGGCGACGCCGACATAACCATTTCCGGGATCCCGCACCGCGTCGGCAAGGGCGATATGATACGTTTGCCCGCAAACGAACCGCACGCGGTCAAGGCGGTTTCCCCGTTCACAATGCTGCTGATAATGATCAGAGAATAACCAGGTAATACGATCTATGAAACACCCAAAAAACACGATCTGTCTTTGGTACGACGGCGACGCCGAGGAAGCGGCAAAGTTCTACGCGGCGACGTTTCCTGATTCGAGCGTTGATGCGGTACACCGCGCGCCGAGCGATTATCCGTCGGGGAAAGAGGGCGATGTGATCACGGTCGACTTCACCGTTATGGGAATTCCCTGTCTCGGCCTGAACGGCGGGCC
>JAUCQE010000330.1 GCA_030372865.1 Pyrinomonadaceae bacterium | reverse complement strand
AGATACACAGCGCTGTCTCGTGGGCTCGGAGATGTGTATAAGAGACAGCGACGCCCCACAGGTCGAACTGCAGCACGCCGCGGGCGGCACGCGTTTCGGGGAACGACGGATGGGCACCTTTTGCAATGGCGAGGTCGCACGACGCGTCGAGTGCGGCGAAGTAGATCTCTTCCTGGATCTTTGCCGAGATCTTGCGGGCCTCATCGGAATCGAACGGCAGGCGAAGCTGGAAGAAGACATCCTGCAGCCCCATCACGCCGAGCCCGATGTTGCGCCAGCGGTTGTTCGACTCCGCCGTGCTCGGTATCGCGTAGTAGTTAAGGTCGATGACGCGGTCAAGCTGGCGAACGGCCGTGCGGACGTTGCGGCGAAGCTTATCGAAATCGAACCGCCCTTCAGCGACGTACCGAGCGACGTTGATCGAACCGAGGTTGCAGACAGCCGTCTCGCCGTCGCTCGTTACCTCGATGATCTCCGTGCAAAGGTTCGAAAGATGGACGACGTTGCCGGCCTCGGCGGTCTGGTTGCACTTGTTGTTGCTGGCGTCCTTAAAGGTCATCCAGCCGTTGCCGGTCTGTGCGAGCGAGCGCATCATCTTTGCGTAAAGCTCGCGAGCCTTGACCTGGCGGACGGCTAGGCCCTCTTCTTCTGCCTTAACGTACTCGCGTTCGAACTCTTCGCCGTAGATGTCCGGGAAATGCGGCACGATCTTCGGGTCAAAGAGCGACCACATTCCATCCGCCTCGACGCGACGCATAAAGATGTCGGGGATCCAGTTCGCGGTGTTGAGGTTATGCGTGCGGCGAGCGTCATCACCGGTGTTGTCGCGAAGCTCGAGGAAGTCCTCGATATCCGCGTGCCAGGTCTCCAGATAAACGCAGGCGGCACCCTTACGCTTTCCGCCCTGGTTTACGGCGGCGACGGATGAATCGAGCGTCTTGAGCCAAGGCACAATGCCGTTCGAATGGCCGTTGGTGCCGCGAATCAGCAAGCCCTGCGAACGGACGCGGTGATATGCGATGCCGATGCCGCCCGAGAACTTCGAAAGCATCGCGACGTCGGAATACTTTTTATAAATACTCTCGAGGCTGTCCTGCGGCGAGTCGAGCAGGAAGCAGCTTGAAAGCTGTTCGTGCTTTGTGCCGGAATTGAACAGCGTCGGCGTCGAAGGAACGTATTCGAGCGACGAGAAAAGATTGTAGAGCTCGATGGCTTCTCCGGGCGTTTCGGAGAGGCCGCAAGCGACGCGCATCCAGAAGAACTGCGGGGTCTCGATAACGTCTCGCGTTACGGGATTCTTCAGGAGGTAACGATCATAGAGTGTGCGTAGGCCGAAAAATTCGAACAAATCGTTGCGGGTCTGGTCTATCGCGTCATTAAGCTTGCGGCTGTTCTCCGAAACGAATTTGACGACACGCGGAGCGATGAGGCCTTCCTTGACGCCAAAAGCAATGGATTGTGAAAAAGAGTGGATCTCCTGATTGCGGACCTCTTTTTCGATGTATTGATTGAGAAGACGTGCGCCGAGCTTAGAATATTCAGGCTCTTCGAAGATGAGGCTGGCGGCTGTCTGGATCGAAAGCTTGTCGAGCTCTTTGGTGGTCGCACCGTCATAAAGGCCGCTGATGGTCTTGGTAGCGATGCGCATGCTGTCCACGTTCGGGAGGCCGGGGCAGCAGCGTGAGATCGCACGGACGATCTTGTTGATATCGACGGGTTCGTGAGAACCGTTGCGTTTCGTGACACGCATCTGTGTCTGGGCGGTTTCCTCGGTCTGGCGAGCGGCGGCAGTTGTGCTTGTTCCGACGAAGTTGTCCATAACGATTCGGCTGGTCTTCTCCTGAGCTAATTTGTACCTAGTGAGCGAGGTTTGCGTGTGCCCTTCGTAAAATTGAGAGAGAAAGGCTCCCGAGCCGGCGTCCATATATTGTGGCCGCGGCCTCTCTAAAACTTCGATCTGAACTATGGATTGCAGGCGGGCCTTAAGCGCGAAATAAATTGGCTATCCCCTGCAGTGGTAATAGACTATATTGTGTAGATGATTAATTGTCAACACAAAATCTAGTGGTTTATCGTTTATTTTATAAATCATTTGTTTTCATCATTTAGCGCGCCCGCGGTGAGGTAAAGCATTAAACCGGTTTTAATATTTCCGTAACACGCGGCAACACAATATCTTGTGGGTCTTTTCCACGTCCGTCCACAGCGTTTCCACATCAAATCCACAGGAAATTCACATGAAATCCACAGACCAAATGTGGAAAAAGCCGCCCTGAAAGGCGGCTTTTTCTTTCATTCAACTGGAGCTATTTTTAGCGAACGTATGCGGACGGAACCGGCTTGTCGGACGCGATCCCGAACTGGCGGATCAGGATGCCGGCCGTCGATCGCTGTACGTACCAATTGGTATCGGACGGGCGGAACACCGCCGGGTCTATCTTACTGTCACCGTCATAATCGCCCGGTGCGGGGATGTCGCCCGCGGCACCAAACGGCACCGAATAGTATGAGAGGTCGCTGGTCCGAATGATGTACCACTCGCCGGTGGTCGGCCGGAAGTATGCGATGTCGGCCTTGCCGTCACCTGAGTAATCGCCCACCACCGTCATGTCAGTTGCAGTGCCCGAGGTAACGGCGATCACTCCCGCTGTGCTTCGGTTTAACCACCACTCGCCTGAATTTGGCCGGAAGATCGCTATGTCCGTCTTCCCATCGCCGTCATAATCGGCGGGAACGGGCCGGTCGCCGGACACTCCGAAGTTCGAGATCGCGACACCGCCCGTCGACCGCTGAATGAACCATTCGCCGGTGGTAGGCCGGAAAACGGCCGCATCGCTTTTTCCGTCACCGTCGTAATCGCCGGGTGCCGGGATATCGGTCGCGACGCCGAACGGGAACGAATAGTACGTAAAATCATTCGAACGCATCACGAACCACTCGCCGTCGCGGTAGAACGCCATGTCGGTCTTTCTATCTCCCTCGTAATCGGCCGGGACGATGACATCGGAAGCTGAACCAAACTGGACGGCATAGTTGCCGCCGTCGCTGCTGCGGAGATACCACCACTCGCCGGCGGAAGGACGGTAGATCGAAATGTCGGTCCGCCCGTCACCGTCGAAATCCGGCATGCGGTCGCCGGGTATCGGCGTGCATAGGAGCGACGCGGCAAACTGGGGCTCGAACGTCAGTTTCCATCCGCCGGTGATCTGGCCGGGGTCGGTATTGGCGTCGTCTACGCCGTAAAGGCTCCAGGTGCCGTTAAGTGAAGCACCGCTGGTCCCGAACACAGATGCGAGCGTGGCACTTCCCGCCGGGGCCGGGTTCTCGTAGGGCGCCGCCGGAGCCGGCGACGGGAACGGATCGCTAGCACCCGTGTTGGTCGGGCGATATTCCGCCCCATCGATGAATGGCGCAGTGGTCATCGGGTTTGCTGCGCTATCGGCGATCGCGAATGTTCGCGGCGGAAGTGCCTCTGTGTTCGCCCCCCCAACGTCGGACAAAATAATGAACTTTTGGCCGCCGGGCCCAACAAGCAGCAGGTCGACGTCCTGATGCCAGTCGTGACGAAACCCGTTGAGCGTAACGCGCAAACGGTAATTTCCTGTGAGTCCGGATACGTTGATCGTTGACGGATAAGGAGCAGACGGCCCCGTCGTCGTGGTCGGTTGTCCACCTGGAAGATCGATCGGGGCTGTGTTCGAGAAAGCCGGCGGTGGGAACGGGAAAAGAGTTATTGTGCGAACGACCGGAGTCTGCGTTCCGAGATCGCTGGAGACGACGATCGAGAATTCCCGGGTGTATATGCACGCCGGCCCGAGCGGTATCACATACGGGATCGCATTAGTCACCGTTTGGCCGTTTGCAATGGTGCCGTAGTTGAACGCCGGTCCGCCGTTCACGCGTACGCTGACGTTGGAAACCGGAGCACCGGTCACGTTTTGCACCGGAATGTTCAGGAGAACACTTTCGCCCGGGGTCGGATTGCCGTCGCCGTTTCCGGGAGTATCGTCAATGGTGAACGGATCGGTGAAGTTTACGTTCGGCAAATCAAACGCCTCGACGACGTTCGCCGGTGAGGACGAGACGATCCGCGCGGAGAAACCCAATCCGCGGCGGCGAAAGCCTTCCCTGACGTCGGCCGCGTGCTGCTGGCTGATAGCCGCGGCGGCGGCGATGATGGCGTCGCGGGACTGAATTAATGTCGGGTTAAACGGCGAAAGCTTCATCCCGTCGGTCACTACCTGAAGCGTGTCTCTCGAACCGGTCGTAAAGCCGAGCCGGTCGACCAAAACTCCCAGAACCTCCCAAAGCAAAGCGCTCCAAACCTCACCGGCATTGTGGATCTGGTCGCACTGGGTCACGCCGATCGGACCGCGCGGAAACGCACTGTTCGGCGGCGGGTTCGACGTCGTGGTACCGATAAGGGTGTTGCAGTCTGAGTTGAGATACCGAAACGTTAATGGATTATGCGGCTTCCCGTTCGGGCCGAGCGATGAGATCCGTGCGATCGGAAAGCGACGGATACCGTAGTAATAATTTGCCGTGAAACCGCTGAAGATCTGATGCGTGATGTAGCCGCCGACGGCGTGAGTGCCGTTCTCCGAATCGTCGTTTTGCGCAAGGAGCACGAGCGGATACCAATCGCTCCAGCCTTCTCCCATGCCGCGAGCCATGTTGGACCCGAGCCCGGTCGCGTTGCCGTGCAGACGGCTGGAAAGACCGTGTGACATTTCGTGCAGCACGACCTGTGAGTCGGCGGCACCGTCACGGTCAGGCGTCGGACCGGTCCAAATGTTCATCTGCAGACGCGGGCGGCCGCCATCCGGCGGCGTGGAGAAGTTTGCACCGTTCGTGCTGGATGAGTCTTGTGCTTCGGCGGAGACACGGTCGCCGTCGCTGCCGCCCCGGCCGAAGTTAAGGTGCTGAAAATTTCCCGCCTGCTCGGTAAAGCCCCGCTTGTAAAGCTCATCATGCCAGCGGTTCAGGGCATAGAACATCTGGATGACCGCACCGCGTTGGGCCTGCGGGTTGAGCGGTTCATCGCCCGGCGGCGGATCTCCCGGCGGCGGGTTCCATAGCGATGTGAAGACACGGTAAGGTTCGCCCGGCTGCGGTGCGTCGACGCCGTTCGTGCCGTCGCGGTCGATGCCCGCTTCGACAGCGTTGCCATCCGTCAGGCTGGTGCCGTCCGTCATCCATCCGAGGTTATTGAACGAGAGGTCGCCCTCGTTGCCGATAAAGGTAAGGCTGGTCCGGCCGAGGATCGAACCTTGCTGGCCAGTGCCCGGATCGAGCGGCCCCGGCGTTAACGGTGCCGGGCTGTCGTGCAGCTTCAAGTACGCGTTCGGAGCGGTGTAAACCTGATACGTGGCCGGCTCCGTCTGGCTTTCGCTGATGCTTTTGCGGAACAGCAGCGTTTTGGTACCGGCATCGATGACTATCAAGTAAGCATCCTGCGGGAACCACACGAGAACTTGCCAGGCCGGGCGAAGGACTCCGGGCTCTGTGGGGAAATAGATCTTTTCTGCGGTCGTCGCCCAATCGCCGCGTCCGAACACGATGCGCGAGTCGGTCGAGGCGGCCGCATTTACTTCAAGATCGTCGAGCGTCGGTACTCTCTTTAGATCGGCATAAACAGCGTTCAGAGCTTCGCGTGCGTCCCCGAAATCACGTGCAATATTCTCCGTGTCGACGCCCGGAACGAGGTTGTTAATGATACGCACGATCTCTCCGCGTTTAGTGAATCCCGCGGTGACCTCGCCTCGGAAAACCGGGACACCGGCAATTGCCTGCTTCAGTTTTACGTACGAGAGATTGCCATCCGGATTCGTGTAGTCGACGGCGACGGTTAGTTCGTCGATCCGGGTTCGGTCGAGACCGAAGAGCTCTTCGTTTGCCCGAAGGAAGGAACGCAATATTTCCGGTCTCTTTCCGGCGGAGGGCTGAGTTAGGAAGCTGATTTCCGCAGACCAAACGTCCGGCGTGATGACCTCGGGTATCTGCAGATCGAAGTTGTATTCGACTTTGAGCGAACCGGTGCGGCCGCGCAGGTTCGTTTCGCCGCGGGCCAAGGCTTCGCGAATATCGGCGATCGCAGACGCGGTCTTTCCCGACTCCTCACGGAACCGTTCCAGAAGCCCGGCCTTATCTTTATCCAGCCGAATGTCGTAATTCTCCGGCACGGATGCGTCGTCGTCACGAGCAACAGCCGCGGATGTCGTCTCTATCCGGCTCGGCAAAAGAAAGATAGCAGTGATCAAACAAAGGGCAAGGATAGGCAATATCGCGTTTCGATAACGGCGAACGGCGTCGAGAGCAAACATTGGCAGGAACCTCCGGCGCTAAAAAGCGGTGCGGGAAAGCTATCAGAAAAGCCGTCCGGGGTCAACGATTTTACGATCCGATAACCAGTCCGTCGTAGGCGAATTCGACGTTATCAGGAAGCAG
>JAUCQE010000329.1 GCA_030372865.1 Pyrinomonadaceae bacterium | reverse complement strand
GTTCTGCACCATCATCGCCTCGCGGACGCCCGCACCTAGCTTCATGAACATCGCGGTGATGAGGTCGGCGACGAACGGGTAGCTGAATTTCGTATCGGAGAAGTTCGGGTTCATCGGCGGCATGTTGCCGCCCTCGGTGAATGAATAGATCGCGCCGAGATGGAACGGCAGGTCGCCGAGATTGTTCGAGCCGCCGGTGAAGATGCCCTGGTCGCTGATGATCGTCGCCCGGTCGAAAAAGAAAAAGAAAAGCAGAAAGAACGCGAGATAATAAAAGAACCGCAGGCCCTTACCGCCGCTCGCACCCTGTATCTTGCCTTTCGCTTTGGCCCAGTCGTGGCGAAACTCCGCCCGCCGTTCCGCATCGAGCAGCAAAACAAGCGGCAGCATCGTCAGCAGCAGGGCGATGACCGACGTCGCCGCCGAAAGCCCGATGGCCGAACCCAAGGCAAAACCCAGCGTCCCGTAAACCGCCGAACCAATGACACACCCCGCCGACGCACGCCAGAGAAATGTCTCGCGTTGCGAAATAACGTAGGTGAGGGCGAAGCCGCCCGCGGCGATCAATGCGATTAGGACCAGCGAAATGATCATCTTTATTGGCCGGAAAAACTGTTAATAAAGTTAGCCTACTTTCGCGACCGAACAAAATTCCGAAATGTGCGCGGCTTGGGTCTAGAAATATTCATCGACGTAGGCTATACTTCCGCTCGATTCCATAAGTGCTGCCAATATAACAAGGAGAAGATTTCCCCACGATGAAGACCTCGGTTCGCGTTTTGTCCTCACTGTTTGCGGTCGTGATGATCGCCGCCGCGTCGTTCGGCCAGAACAGCCTGTTTGAAAGCCTCAAGATCCTGAATACCGAAACGGAAGCTCACGTCATCAAGAACGTGCGGGCTTTCGATTCGCGGTCCGGAATCGCATTCACGTCCCGGGCAGTCTACCGGACCGACGACGGCGGGCAGACCTGGAACGTTTTAACGCCGACGGTCGCTTCCACCGAAACGATCGCGGACGCGGACTTCGTTTCGAGTGAAAGCGGATATGTGTTGCTGGCCGATCAGGCCGCAGGGCGACTGGTGACCGCACGGACAAAGGACGGCGGGCTGACCTGGGACCGCGTCGTGGCGATGCTGCCGCGGGCGGCGGAACTGGACGCGAACGCCTCGACGGCCGAACTTACGTTTGAAGGGACGACGCTCGTCGCGACGCTCCGGACGACGTCTTCGTCCAATTTTCGCGGGACGGCGATCTACCGTTCGGCGAACGGCGGCGAAACCTGGGAATTTGTTTCTGACAAGCTTGACCTGAACTCGGAGGAAGCCGCCTCAGCGGTAAAGCGATCGGGCCCATGGAGCGTAAAGACAGAGGGAACATGCGTCGGCTTTAAGTCGGGGTGTTATCAGGAATCGAAGCTCTTTATCAACGGCGAAGAGTTCACGCCGCCGCAGGTCGCGGAACTCACACGCCAAGTTGCCGCGGCTGCTGCCGCCGATGCGGTGCCGCGATTTGCCGCGGGTACACCGACGCTGAGCCCGAACCGCATCAGCCTCAACCGCGGGTTCGATAAATGCACGGCCGGCACGGCGGCACAGATGCAGATCTGGTGGGACACCTCGTGGTTCCACGACGCAAACATATACTTCAGCGGCCGCAACCGCGGATGCACTCAGGCACAGCTTACGCCGCAATGGGTACAGCAGGTCAGGGCGATGGGCTGGGGATTGATCCCGACGGTCGTCGGCTATCAGTCGCCGTGCATAGACAGCTCTACTTTTTCGCGACCGCGCCATAGCATCGACCCCGTGGTGGCCGAGACACAGGGCCGCGAAGAGGCGGGCATCGCGGTTACCGACGCCCAGAACCTCGGCCTCGGGGCAGGCTCGATACTCTATTACGACATGGAGCGTTATGACGAGGTCGCGCGAAATGTTCCGGGCTGCCGCATCGCGACCACCGCGTTCCTGAAAGGCTGGACCGACCGCGTACGCGAGCTCGGGTATGAATCGGGCACGTACGGCTCGCCGAAGAACGCGCAGGAAGACTGGGTCAGCCTGCCGCCCGCAAGCAAGATGCACGCGATCTGGATGGCACGCTGGGACAACGTGATGAACGTCTGGACATACGTTTCGTTCCCGTCGTTCCCGACGAATGAATGGACCAACCACCAGCGCATCAAGCAGTGGCAGGCACCGCACGATGAAACGTGGGGCGGCGTTACGTTCAATATCGACGGCAACATCTCGGATGCCCCGGTCGTCGGCAACGCCGTCAGAAAGAACCAGAACGCCGATTTCGACGGCGACGGCAAGACGGACCTCAGCGTGTTCCGGCCCGAGACTGGAACATGGTACAACCTGACGAGCTCAAATGGCGGCTTTGCGGCGGTCGGCTTCGGCATCGCGACAGACATAGTCGCACCGGGCGATTTCGACGGCGACGGCAAGACCGACCGGGCCGTCTTCCGGCCCTCGACAGGCACCTGGCACATGCTGCTCAAGGGACTGAACTATAGCGCACGGCAGTTTGGCGTTGACGGCGATATCCCGGTCGCCTCGGATTACAACGGCGACGGGAAGACGGACATCGCGATCTGGCGGCCGTCGACCGGCGTGTGGTACATCGCGAACAGCGACAGCCGCGGGACGTTTACCATTCAGACCTTCGGGCTCGCCGGCGACAAGCCAGTGCCGGCGGATTATGACGGCGACGGCAAGACGGACCTTGCGGTCTATCGCCCGGCGGACGGCATCTGGCACATCCTGCGAAGCTCGGACGGCGGATATTACGGTGTCACCTTCGGCCTTTCGAGCGACAAGCCGGCACAGGGCGACTTTGACGGCGACGGCAAAGCCGACCAGGCGATCTATCGCCCGTCGAACGGCACGTGGTACCTGCTGCAGAGCACGGACGGCTTCACGGCGTTCAACTTCGGGCTTGACGGCGACGCTCCCTCGACCGGCGATTACGACGGCGACGGAAAAGCGGACGCCGCCGTTTTCCGCCCCTCGAACGGCGTCTGGTACATGCGGCAGAGCACGGCGGGCATCACCTCGCAGCAGTTCGGCATATCGACCGACCGCTCGGTCCCGAACGCGTATCTGGCGCAGTAAAGAG
>JAUCQE010000328.1 GCA_030372865.1 Pyrinomonadaceae bacterium | reverse complement strand
GGTATGCGCCCTCTACAATCGAAGGTTGGCGTTAGCGAAGCGTGGAGGGTCGCTTTGAGAACAACTAGTTTCGGGCTGCTTTCATCAAAAATGCTTGATGTGGTGATCCGGTTTTGATGAAAGCGGTATTGGAGGCTTTAAGTTGAATTCTAAGATTAGACAGGTTTTTTTGTGGTTGATGATCATTTCCAGCGCGCTGCTGTTTGTCTGGTATTTACAGGGCAAGCAGTCGACCCCGGCAAAGGAGCTTTCCTTTGACGCAGCGCTGACGCAGATCAGAAACAAAGACATCAAGGAAGTCACGATCAAGTCCGACACGCTTGAGCTTGTTGACAACAGCGACGCAAAGCTTTCGGCCAAGCTCGACAGCAGCGATGCGACGCGCGAACAGATCTATAAGGCCGCCGAGGGAACGCCTACCAAGGTTACGCTCGAGCAGGCCTCGAGCGGTTTCGGCTGGCTGATCCTCCTGAACGCATTGCCGTTCCTTCTGCTTATCGGTTTCCTGGCATTCACCCTGCGGCAGATGCAGGCGGGCGGCAACAAGGCCCTGAGCTTCGGCAAATCGAAGGCAAAGCTTCTTAACAACCAGCAGAAGCGCGTGACGTTCAAGGATGTCGCCGGCGTCGAGGAAGCAAAAGAAGAGCTGCAGGAGATCATAGAATTTCTCCGCGACCCGCAAAAGTTTCAGAAACTCGGCGGCAAGATCCCCAAGGGCGTCCTGATGGTCGGCCCTCCGGGAACGGGTAAGACCCTGCTTGCCAAGGCCGTGGCCGGCGAGGCGAACGTTCCGTTCTTCTCGATCTCGGGTTCGGATTTCGTTGAGATGTTCGTCGGTGTCGGTGCAAGCCGCGTCCGCGACCTCTTCGAACAGGGTAAAAAGAACGCTCCGTGCATCATCTTTATCGACGAGATCGATGCCGTCGGCCGTCACCGCGGTGCGGGACTTGGCGGCGGGCATGATGAGCGCGAACAGACGCTCAACCAGTTGCTCGTCGAAATGGACGGTTTCGAATCGAACGACGGCGTTATCCTGATGGCTTCGACCAACAGGCCCGACGTCCTCGACCCCGCGCTGCTTCGTCCGGGCCGCTTTGACCGCCGCGTTGTCGTCGGCCGGCCGGACGTTAAGGGCCGCGAGGGCATTCTTAAGGTCCACGCCCGCAAGATCCCGCTTGATGAAGCGGTCGATATCAGCGTTATCGCACGCGGAACCCCGGGCTTTACCGGTGCCGACCTCGCGAACATCGTCAACGAGGCCGCGCTGAACGCGGCACGCTTCAACAAGAAGGTAGTGATGATGTCCGATTTCGAGATCGCCAAGGACAAGGTCCTGATGGGTGCCGAGCGAAAGAGCATGGTGCTTTCGGACGCGGAAAAGAAACTGACCGCTTACCACGAGGCAGGCCACACGCTGGTCGGGCTCAAGGTGCCGTCGGCAGACCCGGTCCACAAGGTCTCGATCATTCCGCGCGGAATGGCACTCGGCGTGACGCAGCAGCTGCCGGAGGCAGACCGCCACAGCTACACCCGAGAATACCTGATGAGCCAGATCGCGATCCTGATGGGCGGCCGCATCGCCGAAGAGCTTTACTTCGGTGCAGAAAAAGTGACGACCGGTGCTTCGAACGACATCGAGCGTGCGACCGAGCTTGCACGTGCGATGGTCTGCGAATACGGTATGTCGGAGCTTGGGCCGCTGACCTTCGGCAAGAAGGAAGAGCAGATCTTCCTCGGCCGCGAGATCTCGCAGCACCGCGATTACTCGGAAGACACGGCGATCAAGATCGACCAGGAGGTCAAGAAAATCGTCAACGGCCAATACGAGAACGCGAGAAAGATCATCACCGAAAATGCCGACGCGATGGTCCGGCTTTCCGAAGCATTGCTCGAACTCGAGACGCTTGACAGCGTACAGATACGCCGCGTGGTAGCGGGCCTGCCGCTTGACGGTACGGACAGCACGCCCTCGACCAACGACGGCGGCGGTTCAGCCGAGGTGGAAGAATCATCGTCACCGTTCAAGAAGCCGATCCTGCCGCCGATCAATCCGGCGACGGCGTGAAGGAAAGGATAAAGGCTAAAGGCTAAGGGAGAAAGGATGAAGAACTCGGTTCTTCATCCTTTTTGCATTTCTGGCGGATAAAGTTTTAATTTTTCGTATGAACTGGAAAACGTCGCGGCGGGTGATAGGGATAGAGCGGCCGCTGGTAATGGGCATTTTGAATGTGACACCCGATAGCTTTTCGGACGGCGGACGCTACACGGATATCGACCGGGCGTTGGCACACGCCGAGCGGATGATCGCCGAGGGTGCGGACATCATCGATATCGGCGGCGAATCAACAAGGCCGGGCAGCGAACCGGTCTCGCCGGAAGACGAAGTGGCGCGTGTCGTACCGGTTATCTCTGCGATCGCCCGGCGGTTTGATGTGCCGATCTCCGTCGACACATGGAAAGCGGATGTCGCCGAAAGGGCGG
The DNA here is from genome assembly GCA_030372865.1 of Pyrinomonadaceae bacterium. Lineage (GTDB taxonomy): Bacteria > Acidobacteriota > Blastocatellia > Pyrinomonadales > Pyrinomonadaceae > OLB17. Next base: position 10,815 of record JAUCQE010000328.1, on the reverse strand, counting down.
CCGAAGCGGGAGCAGAGATCATCAACGATATTTCCGGCCTACGTTGGGACCCGAGGCTGGCGGCTGTCGCGGCCGAAACGGGTACCGGCCTTGTACTGATGCATTCGCGGGGCGACTTTGGGACGATGCATTCGACCGAACCGGCCGATGACATTTTTGCAGATGTCACGGCGGACCATCGACGAGCCATTTCTGCGGCCGGCGAATTGGGTGTTTCGGCAGACCACATCGCGCTCGACATCGGCATCGGATTCGGCAAGACACTTGAGCAGAACCTGCAATTGATGGGCGGGCTCAAGCGGATAGTGGATGAGTTCGCCGAGCTTCCGGTCCTCGTCGGTGCTTCGCGAAAATCTTTTATCGCAAAGGTCGCGGACGGCATCCCGGCCGACGAACGCCTGCCGGGAAGCCTCGCGGCCGCTGCCATTTCGGTGGTGAACGGCGCAATGATCCTGCGAGTACACGACGTTAAAGAAACTGTGCAGGCGGTGCGGGTCGCAACGGCAATAGTAAATGCCTAGAACGCGTCTTCCGTTAGCTTCAGAAATGTTTTGATCTCGCTGCGTTTTCGACGGTTGAGGCAAACCATTCCGCCGCCGATGCCGCCGCCGTATTTTGTTGTCCAGTCGGTCCGCGGGTCGCGCCAATCGCCCGAGTTGCCGTCGAGGCTTTCGATCTCGTTATCGTAAACCTGGCTGACGATGCCGAAGTGGTGCGTCGCCTTGCCGCCAACGACCGGCATATAGTAAATATCGCCGGGCAGCGGGTCGGTCGTCACCGGAAATGCCTCGAGCATCCTGCCGGTCGATTGATTCCCGAGCGGCACGCGCTTGATCTTGTTGATCATGCCGGCACGCTCAACGCACCAATGAACGAAGTGCGTGCACCAGCTTACCTGCAGATGGGCCGAAACGGGCTGCGAGCACGAAAGGTCGATATATTCCTTAACGCGAGCCGGATTCGACTTCAGGCTGTTCCCTATCTCCTGGTAGCCGACGAATAACAAAACATCTCTGAATCCCACAAGAATCACCCTCCAAAACGAAAAGACGGTCCAAAGAATAGAATTTTGCGGCATTCGAAAGAAAGGAAAAATCGGGTAAGATAGACGGATATCCCGATGAAAGACCTTATCTCGAAAACACGCAGGTATTGGCGGGCGGCGATGTTCCTGCCCGTTTTGCTGCTCACCGCCGGATTTACCGATTGCTATAAGCCGGTAACGAATTCCGGCCTGCCGAAGCATATCCGTACCGTCGCGGTGCCGGCGTTTCAGGCCGAAGCGAGAGGACTTCGCTATCGGCTGGAATCACGCTTTACGGAGGCGGTGACCCGCGAGATCATCAAACGCGGCAGCGGCCTCAAGGTGCAGGGAACGACCCGCGACGCCGACGCCGTGATCGAAGGGACCATCCGCGACTTCAGCTTTACGGGCGTCCTGCTCGACCGCGAGGGCCGTGCCCGCGTTTATGAAGTTACGATCGTCGCGGCAGTGACGATCCGCGACCTTCGCGAAGAAAAGATACTCTACGACAACCAGAATTTCGTCTTCCGCGATTCGTTCGAGTTTTCCGAAGACCCGCGTTCGTTCTTTAACGAGGAAGACCCTGCCGTCGAACGCATCGCCCGCTCGTTTGCCGAATCGGCCGTCTCGGCGTTCATCAACGGCATAGGCGTCCGCGAAGAGAAGTAATAGCGATAGCATTAACCGATGGCACTCGTCACGAAAGAGCAGTTACGCGAGCACATCCGGAGCAGCGGTTGGGCACCGATTTACGTGCTCTACGGCGACGAGCCGTTCCTGCGTGATGCAGCCGTCCGCACCATCGCCACCCGCTGCTTTGCCGAGGGCGAGATGCGGGATTTCAACGAGACCGAGTACAGCCTGAACGACCCGGAGTCGCTGGTCACCGCCCTTGCTGCGGCGAACCAACTGCCGATGATGGCGGCGCGTCGGGTCGTCCGCATCTGCGACGTCCGCGTCGCCGCCGCTTCTAACCGCGACACGCTTAAGGAAGAATTCGCAGAGGTTCTGGAAAAATACCTTAAGAACCCGTCGCCGAGTTCTGTAGTCATCTTCATCGCGGATGAACTGAACGGTAACCGCAAGATCACAAAGCTTTTTAAAGAGCATGCGGCAGTCGTTGAGTTTAAGAAACTCGAAACTGCAGAGCTTGTCGGCTGGGCGAGGTCGAAGTTTGACGAAGCCGACACGCGCATCGATGACGGCACGCTGCGGCAGCTTGTTTCGCTTGTCGGGCCGGACCTCAGGCGGCTTTCGGTCGAGATCGAAAAGCTGGCGACGGCGGCTTTGCCGGGGAAAGTGGTCGACTCGGACATGGTCGCCGGCCTGGTTTCCTACACGCAGGAGATCGAGAACTTTGACCTGACCGACCATCTCGTCGCCGGCCGTAAGAAACAGGCGTTGACCGTGCTCAAAAAGATCATGGATGACGGCGCGGAACCGGTCGCGCTGCTGGGGCTCATCTCCTACAACTTTCGCCGGATGCTGATGGCGAAGGAGATGATGGAGAACGGCGCGCCGCGAGACGAGGTCGCACGCGTTGTAAAACTCCGATACCGCGACCAGGAACCGTTTCTCGCGGCGTCAAGGCGAGCGGACCGCGAGCGACTGCTGCATATACTGCAGCGGCTTCACGAAACGGATCTCGCGATAAAGACCTCGATCGGCGGAGGCGGCCCGGCGGGCTCGCGAATGCAGATCGAAATGCTGGTCTGTGAAACGGCAATGTCCGGCTAGCCAACACGCGGCTGCCGGACATTTTTCATATCGATTGTAGGGGCAGCAATTACGGCTACCCGGTCGGTCTTTGCCTGGGAAAGGAAGACGGGCGGGCTATGCCCTGCCCCTACAATTCTTTTTTCGGACGTGTCGCCCGATGATCTTAGATCGGCTCGGCGCCAAGGCCGACGTTGAGGTAATGGTAGAGGTCGTTGAAATCTATTAGTGCACGGTTGAGGATCAGCGGAAGCTGCGGCAGGTCCGCCGTGTTCACGATTAGGTTGAGGTTGCGGCAGAACGCGTCGTGGGCGTTCATCGTCGTTCCGTTGTCTTCAAGCGAGACAAGGAAGAGGCGGCGGCGTTCCGATGAATACATCGCGTTCGCCTTTTGCTGCAAGATGGCGGCACCGCCGAATTCCGGGGCGAAATCGGGCGAGAAAATTACGATCTCGGTCTTGCCCTCGCGGAGGCGTTCGTTCGCCTGTGCAGGTGTCTCTGCCAGATAGACCTTGTAGCCCGCGTCACTTAAAAGCTTTGCTGCCGCGTCCTTCTTTTCTCCGAGGCAGACAAGGACACGGCGGGGCTTTTTCGTCTCTTCATCTCTGCTCTCAAGCGTGGCCTTGCCGGACTGCAACGCGGAAAGCAGCGAACGCAGGGCACTGTTTATCTCGAACTCGGACTCTTTCTGAGCGAACTCCTGCGCGCCGTCCGGAACGGCAGGTGCGGCCGGGTTTGCGGCAAGCTGTTGTGCCGGCGAGTTCGGAGCCTTCGAATCCTTGTTTGCCCGAAGCATGTTCTGGCATCGCGGGCAGCGGACGGTGAAATTGCCGCTCGGGATCTTTGCCTCATCGAGCTGTAGAGAAACTGAACAATTGTCGCAGCGGATGATCATAAAAAATCGTGTTTGACCGGAGAGATAGTTTGCGCGAGCGGAACTATTCGATCATGTCGAGGACGGAGGTGGCTTTTGGCTGGGCGGTGGGGCCGCCGACCGGGTTTATTACCGGCATGCTGCCGTTGTTGCCGTTGATGTAATCTTCGGTCGAGGAAAGGCCCTTGAGCTGGAGCAAGAGGTTGTTCTTGTTGGTCGCGTACGAGAGGCCGTCGTCGAGCGTTATCTCGTTCGTCTCGATGAGCTTCTTGATCACCGAGTCGAAATCCTGCATTCCGTCGATCTCGCCGTCGCGGATGGCATCGAGCAGCGTCTTGCCCTCGGTCTCACCCTTCTCGATGTACTCGCGCGTACGCGGGTTCGATTTCAGGATCTCGACGGCGGCGATGCGGCCCTTGCCGTCCGCCCGCGGGATAAGTCGCTGAGAAACGATATAGCGGAACGTCTGTGCAAGGCGGGTGCGAATGATCTTTTCTTCGTTCTTCGGATAAAGGCCGATGATGCGGTCGATGGTCTTCGACGCGTCGATGGTGTGAAGCGTAGAAAGGACCAAGTGGCCCGTCTCTGCCGCCTCAAGAGCTATCTCGGCGGTCTCAAGGTCACGCATCTCGCCGACCAGGATCACTTTCGGGGCCTGACGAAGGGCGGCCCTGAGGGCAGAGGCAAAATCTTTTGTGTCGGCACCGATCTCGCGTTGGTTGATCGTGCTCTTTTTATGGTTGTGGAGGAACTCGATCGGATCTTCGATGGTGACGATGTGATAGCTCTTCGTTTCGTTGATGCGGTCGATGATCGCGGCGAGGGTCGAGCTTTTTCCTGAACCGGTCGGGCCGGTGAGCAGCACGATGCCGTTGCGGATATCGGCGATGTCGCTCAGGGTCTGCGGCAGGCGGAGCGATTCAAAGCTCGGGATGTCGTGCGGAATAACGCGCATGACGATCGAGTAGGAGTTTCGCTGCTGAAAGATATTTACGCGAAAGCGGCACTTGCCCGGCAGCGCGTAGCTAAGGTCGGCCGTACGGTTCTTGGCAAGCTGAACGGCGGCCTCCGCATTATCACGCAGGATCGACATCGCGATCATCTCGGTCTGGAACGCCGAAAGCCTTCCGATGCCGAGCGGCGTTGCGGGGTACAACGTGCCGTTTATCTCAACCTGCGGCTTTTGCCCGCACGAAAAGTTAAGGTCGCTCACATTGTCGGAGATGAGCAGCATCTGCTCTATGATCGGTGCTACGTCAAGCAAGCTCATTTGAGGGGAAACTCCAAAAGGATCTCAAGGAAAGGAAGGAGCGGAAATGGAACCGTGAGTAGGAGGCGAGCCGGGATGGCCCGCCTCATGAGTCATTATGACTGAACAACTTGCCCGAATGCAAGTACTTTTTTAACAAATTTTAACAGTGAATTGGGCGAAGCGTTCTTCGATCGAGAAAGGGTCGGAAATAAGGTCGCTGATAACGGCAATGGAATCGGCCCCGGCAGTAAAAACGTCCGAGGCTTTTTCGCGAGTGATGCCCCCGATTGCGACTAGAGGGAAATCGCCGATGGCTTTCCGGATCTCGGACAGGTTTTCGAGGCCGACCGTCGGGTCCGGGTTCTCTTTTGTCGAGGTCGGAAAGATCGGGCCGAATGCGATGTAATCGACCGGCATTTTTATGGCGGCGAGGGCTTGCTCAATGTTGTGGGTCGAATAACCGATCACCGCGTTTTCGCCGAGAACGCGACGCGCGGCGATGGGTTCGACGTCTTCCTGGCCGAGGTGAACGCCGGCGGCCCCGAGCATCATGGCGAGATCGACTCGGTCGTTGATGATCACCGGAACACCGTATTCGGCGGCGGCTGCGATCGCGGCCTTAGCCTCGTCAAAGAAGCCGCGGGACGAGAGATGCTTTTCACGGACCTGGATCAGCCCAGCACCGGCAGCCGCGAGCAAGGCGGCCTGCTCGGCATGCGAGACACCCGAGATCAGGCGGTCGGTGATCGGATATATCTTTGGCAGTTCGAATCTCACGGCAGGCACAGTCATGTGATCGACTTCATCATCAGATAGCCGTCTTCACCGTCGTTGTAGTATTTCGCAACCCGCTGGACGGCCGAAAAGCCGGAACTTACATAAAGCTGCTGAGCGGAAATGTTGCTTACGCGAACCTCAAGCACTATGGTCGAAACGCCTTTTTCCGGCAATACTCTTTCGAGGTAGCGGAGCATCATTTTCGCGAGCCCGCGGCGGCGATGCTCGGGGCCGACTCCGATGGTCGTAACGTGACCTGCACCGTCCGGGTTCATCATCACAAAAACGAAACCTGCCATCTCGTCCGCTTCGGTCACGACGCGATACGAGAGCGTGTTCGGGTCGTTCAGCAAATACGAAAAGGTGTGCTTTGTGTAGTTCTCGCCGTTGCGAAAACAGCGTGCGTTTAGTTTGATGACCTCTTTCAGGTCCTTTCGCGTGAGCGTCCTGATCGAATAGCGATGCTCGGGCGCAGGCACTATCACCTCCGGCTCTTCAAGAGCCTGAGCAGACGTGAATAGATTTCTTAGTGCCTGAAATACCGCCATATCAAAAACGCATCAGCTAATGAACATACAGTCGCCGTAGCTGTAAAACCTGTACCGCTCCTCGACCGCATGCCGGTAGGCTCTCATTATAAGTTCCCGCCCCGCGAAAGTTGAAACTAAAACCAACAGCGAGCTTTTCGGCAGGTGAAAGTTAGTCAACAGGCCGTCGATCGCCTTAAAGCCATAGCCCGGGCGGATAGTAAGATCGGCGTATCCGGAACCAGCCGCAAAACTATCGCTATTGGCGAGAGCATTTTCAAGCGTGCGTGTCGTCGTGGTGCCGACCGCGATGATGCGGCGGCCGTTGCATTTTGCTTCGTTGAGCATCTCGGCAGTCTCGGCGGAGATCTCGTAACGTTCCGGCGAAACGGTATGCTGTGAAAGGTCCTCGGCCCTGACGGGTTCGAACGTGCCGTAGCCGACGTGCAAAGTTACCTCTGCGATATTGATGCCTCGTTCGCGGATCCGGTCAAGGATCGCCGGCGTGAAGTGAAGCCCCGCGGTCGGTGCGGCGATCGCACCGCGTTCGCGGGCGTAAACGGTCTGATATCGTTCGCGGTCGGAGTCGGCCTCGTGCGGGTCGCGTTTTATATATGGAGGCAGAGGCGTTCGGCCGATCCGCTCGAAGTGGTCGTAAACATTCTCCTGGCCAAAACGGACGATGACGCGGCCGTCATCTGTCCGATCCTCCACCACTGCGTCAAACTGCTCGTCGAATACGACCCGGCGGCCGGGTTTCAGCCGTTTCGCGGGTTTCGCGAGCGTGAGCCATGTGCCGTCGGCGTTCTCGCTAACGAGAAAGATCTCAACGGAAGCACCGGTGTCCGACCTGCCGAGCAGGCGGGCCGGGAAAACGCGGGTGTTGTTCACGACCAACAGGTCGGTCGGAAGCAAAAGTTCCGGCAACCTTTCGAACTGGCTGTCATCGAAGCAAGCGGCACCACGGTCGACCACAAGCATCCGTGAGGCCGCCCTCTCCTCGAGCGGTTCGTCTGCTATAAGCTCTTTCGGAAGTTCAAAATCAAACGCTGAAATGTGCATTGAAACCAAAAAACTATTGTCGGTAAGTCACATTTCTACTATACTTTCCCCGACGCCTAGTAAGAAATCGTGGCCTAGATCGAAATACGGCGCTATGTTGCGACACAGGTCGAAACATACTTTCATTTGGTACCCGTCTACAGATGAGGTTATTGATCGAAGCGTTCCGGGTGTTGCCCACGATTCCGAATGAGCGTTTTGACATGGATTAGATCTCGAATAAGGGGTAGTTTCGCCGTACTCGAGAATTAATTTCTTCATGTGGTCCGAAAGTAAAAGATCATAGAGAGATCAGAGGAGATTACAATGCGAATAATTAGAGTAGGATTACTGGTCACATTTGGGATGATCGCATTCTTGGGTGTGTTCTCATCAGAGATCATCGGTCAGGAAGGCAGACTGATCGGTGGCGGATCTGGAATCACCGTATTTGAAGATCGCAATTTCCGCGGTGATGCCGCGACGTATCAAAGTAATATGCCGAATTTGCCTTCGAGGTTCAATAATAGGATCTCGAGCATTCGCGTAGGCGACGGCGAGCAATGGCAGATATGCGACCAGGCAAACTACCGCGGCCAGTGCGTAACGGTTTCGGGCGAAGAAAGCGATCTTCGCCGGAACAACTGGGATAACCGCATCTCGTCGATGCGCCGGATCAGCGGCGGTGGCGGCGGCGGCTGGGGCGGTGGCGGTACCGTCAGGCCTCCGAGCTGGGCTCAGGGCACGTGGTACGGAACTGCTCCTGACGGCAGCCAGATCATCCTGACCATAAGCGCAAACGGCAGCGTCAATGCAAGCGTTAACGGTTCAATGTCGTACGGCACCTACAGGAGCGGCAACCTGATAAACATCAACGGCGCGACCTCTCGCGTAACGCGTAACGGCAGCGGCCTGATCACGACGCGGACGGACAATCGCGAACAAATTCGCTATACCCGAAGTGGCAGCGGCGGCGGCTGGGGCGGCTGGGGTGGAGGAAACCAGATCTCTCCGCCAAGCTGGGCACGCGGAAATTTTGTCGGTAACGCCCCCAATGGAACTCAGATCTTTTTGACCATCTCAGCTAACGGCGATGTGAGTGCACAGATCGGCGGCAGTGGCTACGTTTACGGTTCGTACACCAGCGGAAACTACATCACGATCGATGGTGCGGTCTCGCGTGTTATCCGCAACGGAAACGGTATCACGACCGAGCGGCTCGATAACGGCGAGCGTATCTTCTATACCCGTAGGTCTAGATAAACAGCTCATCGGCCAAATGAAAACAGCGTACCGGTTAACGGTACGCTGTTTTTTTATTACCTAAGATCTTTCGACCTTATCTAATTCGTAATAGCCTCGGTTAAAATAGCCTCGGTTAAAATAGCCTCGGTTAAAATATTTTTCATATTATCACCCCCTGTGGCTAATATGATGCCGAAACGAGCGGCGAGATGCAAGGTTTTTTTCCGGGCAAAAAGAAAAGCCTCGCGGGAGCGAGGCTCTTCTTACAAGATCTGATATGCCGGAGGTCGGACTCGAACCGACATGGGCGTGAAGCCCGCCAGATTTTGAGTCTGGTGCGTATACCAATTTCGCCACTCCGGCGCGAACTTCAAATATTAAGCCTCTTGAACGCGTAGGTCAAGAACCCGTTACGGCCTCACGTAAACGCCGGGGATCGGTGCCGAGCCGGGCGTGCCGAACGCGGTGATCGAAGCCTGGCCCGTCGAACTCTGCAAGGTGTACCAAACGGCTGTTGAGGGCCGGAAGACGGCGATGTCATACCGGCCGTCGCCGTCGAGGTCGCCCTGGAGCGGGCGGTCGCCGGCAAGCCCGAACCGGACGGCAAGAAAGCCGTCTCGCGACCTGTTCAAATACCAAGTGCCCTCGGCCGGCCGGAAGACCGCAATGTCCGCGCGGCCGTCGCCGTCGAAATCGCCAACGACCGGGATATCATCCGCGAGCCCGAAACGTTCGATGCCGACGGAAGAATCTAAAGACTTCAGTACATACCATTCACCCGTCGCCGGCCTGAAGACGGCAAGATCCGCTTTTCCGTCGCCGTCAAAATCAGCCGGAGCGGGAATGTCCGCATTAAGACCGAAGCGAACGGCTTCGGTATTTCCATCGCTACTTTTGAGGATGTACCAGGTACCGGTCGCGGGCCGGTAAACCACAAGATCGGCACGGCCGTCGCCGTCGTGGTCGTTCGGCAGCGGGATGTCACCCGCGAGCCCGAATCGAACCACGCGAAAGTTTCCGGTGCCGCTTTCGGTGATCCACCATTCGCCGGACGCAGACCGGAAAATTGCGACGTCGGCCCGGCCGTCGCTGTCGAAGTCCGCCGGGGCGAGAATATCGGCCGCCGACCCGAACGATACGTTCGAGACCGTGTTATCCGAGCTCCGCAGGATGCTGATGTCCGGCGTGCCGACTTCCTCGGACAAATTGGCGGTCCCTAGATCCGTGCGGCCGTCGCCGTCAAAATCGAATGGAGCATCGGCATTTGTCGCAGGGCTGCAGGAGCATGCAAAGCCGTCGGTAACGACGATATTGTCGAGATACTGGCCTTCGCGGAATGTCCCGATGTCGGTTCCCACACGCCAGCGGAGCCGCACCGTATTGCCCGCCGCCGACGCCGGGAGTTTTGCGACAGTGTCGATGAATATCGAGGTCTGGTTCGGCCCACTGCGGCCGGACCAGCCAGGCCGCCCGGCGAGCGGATTGTTACAGCAGGCGTCGATCGTGCCGTCATAGCCGCCGGAAATAAACCGCCCGCCGGCGGCGAGAATGTCCTGCCAGTCGCCGCCGGCGATCTTTATCTCAAGCACCGCGCCGTCGTAAAGCCGATTGCGGAGAAACGTCGTTTCCAGCTCGTACCAATTTCGGAAACGCACTTCGGCATCGGATGTGTCAACGCGGAACTCCGGCGAAACGAGCTCGTTAACGCCGCGTTGGATCGGTGCGGGCGAAAAGGCAGCGTTGCCGGCGGACTCAAAGCGGTTCGTTGACGTCCGCCAGAGCTGATGGTTTTCGGTCGTTGATGTGGACCAGCCCGCAGGCAACGCAGGCGCGGCGACGCCGTCAAAATTCTCGCTGAAAACGACACGACGCCGGCCGGCTGTCAGAGTGGTGGAAATGTCGCCGAGCGGGCCCTTGTTCGCTGTGAATCGTATCATCGGCCGCAGTTCCGCCCCGCAGTTTACGGTGCCAAGAACCGTGAATGGGAACGTTTGCGTTGCCGTGCCTCCGGGTTCGATGGTGCCGAAATCCTTTGCGGTGCCGGTGGATTCAATGCCGCCGCCGCTCAGGAGCACGCCCGTGACGCCGGCAGCGGCAGCGGCTCCGTCGTTGCGTACGGTCACGCTGGCCGAGACGGTCTCGCCAGGCTCGGGTGTGCCGTTGATATCGCAGGATTCAGCGAAGAGACTGAAGTTCGCGACCGTTAGAACAGCGATCGGATCGAGTGCAACCGCAAACTCGGTCGTTCCGCTTCCCTCGTTGACCATTACTTCGACAGAGTTTTCTCGGTACCCTGCCGACATCGCCGTCACCCGATACGCCGCTGGCGGGATGATCATAGGCGAGACGCTGCCCGCTG
>JAUCQE010000327.1 GCA_030372865.1 Pyrinomonadaceae bacterium | reverse complement strand
GCCCGCAAGCTTGTCCTTTAGCGGGTCGGTGACGGGCAACGCATCCCATGCCTTGACGAGTGCCGGGATCGGTTTTTCGAACCACGGCATCTGCGTGCTGTAGGCGGCGGTGTTCAGCGATTCCAGTGTAAAGTCGCGCTTATTCTCGAGCAGGCGGATGGCGTGGATGCCGCGCGCATTCTCGGTGCCGCTGTCGACATATTTCGGATAATCCTTTTGCTTGAGGCTGCTCGTGCCGGCGGCGGACCACGGCCAGTTGTTAGTGTTATAGACCCAACCGCTCGCGGGGTTGATGAGCGTGGGCGATTCCGCCATCGTTAGAAGCTTGCCCCAGTCGGTGGCGGGGTCACTGCCGTCAACGGGCTTGGTCCAATCGAATTTATCGTCGCGGCGTGGGATGAAATTCGGATGGAAATATGCGATGTTGCCGTCCGCGTCGGCATAGAGCGTCGCGTTGGATGAGTTGGCGTGAAGCTCCATTATCTCTTTGAACTCGGCAAGGTTCTTCGCCTTCGTCCTACCGTATGACTGCATTAGTGCCTCGACGGGTTTGTGCATCAGCGCGACCGTTACCCATTTGTCGCCCTCGGCACGGACGACCGGGCCGTGGTGCGTACGGTATGTGGTGAATGAGCGTTCGGCGATTCCCTTTTCCGTCTTGTAGGGCACGATGATCGTTTTCGCCGCCATCGGCTTTTCGGCGGTGCCGTGCTTGTAAAACGCCTTGTCGTCCTTCCTGATCACCGTCTCGAGATATTCATCGATCGCATCGACCGCGCTTGAGGTGTGCATCCAGCCGAGGCGTTCGTTGAAACCCTGATATATGAAGAACTGTCCCCACGTCGAAGCACCGTAGGCATTAAGCCCCTCGTCGCTGGTCATCTGCAGTTCCGAGCGAAAGTAGAACGAGGTGTGCGGATTGATCAGCAGCAGTGCCCTGCCGTCCTTGGTGTTTTTCGGTGCGATCGCGATGCCGTTCGAGCCGAGCGGTTCGGGAAACGGATCGCGTTCGGCGGCGGCGACGGTGGCCGCGGCGGCGTTGTCGTAGAACGCGCGAAGCTGGCGCAGATCTATCGATTCGATATCGCCGCCGATGCTGCCTTCGCTGAAGGAGAGCGGCATCCAGGGCTCGAAGCGGGTGATGACGCGCGGCTTGACGCTTGGGTTTTTCGCAAGGTAGAAATTCAGCCCGTCCGCCCAGGCAGTCATCAGCTTTTTCAGCCACTCGGGGCTTGCGATGTATTGCTCTTTCAATTCGGCCGGATCGATGAAGAGCTTCATCCTCAGATCGCTCCAGATGGCCGATTCGCCTTCGGCTTCGGCGAGGCGGCCGAGTGCGTTGAGGTAGTTTGTCTCGACACGGTTGAAGTCATCCTCCGCCTGTGCGTACATCGCGCCGAAGACCGCGTCGGCATCGGTCTTGCCCTTCACGTGCGCGATGCCCCAGTGGTCGCGCGTTATCGTGACGTTCGCGGCTTGCGCTTCCCATCGAGCGATCTCGGCGGGCGTGAAGCTTTGCGCCGAGGCAGTGACGAACGTGAGCGCGACGAAGAGCAGCGGGAGAGCGATGCGTGATGTGAAGAAGGTGAGTCGACGGGTCATGAAGCAAAGCATAACCGCGAGTGCGTTGTAAGACAACCGCGACCCGCGGTAGTGACAACCCGTTAAGCACTGCTTTGCGTTTGTGTATTTCAACGTACTCTTCTTAAACCGAAATCAGCCGACGCTGTCCACAAGGCGCGCATCGCGCGTCTTTACAAAAAAAGGAGGCCACGAGAATGGCAGCAAGAACAAAAAGCAGTACGTCCGGTTCACGGCGTTCATCGACAACGAAGACGGTGAGCAAGGTGCTCGAAGAGGCAGCAAAGGTCGTGACCGAACTCGCAACGGGTGCGGCGAAAGGCGCGGTGATCGGGGCTGCGGCCACGGCCGCGGATATGGCAGGCGATGTCGGAACGAGCAAGACCGGCGGAGGAACGAAACGATCGGGCTCGAAGAGTTCGTCGAGATCGCCGTCGGGCGGCGCTTCTTCGAGCCGATCATCGGCGGCAAAGAAGAGTGCGGCTTCAAAGGGCGGTTCGGCTTCGGCAAAGAAGTCGTCATCGTCGTCGAAGAGTGCTTCGTCTTCACGGTCCGGATCTTCGGCATCGAAGTCCGCAAGCAAGAGTTCCGGCGGCTCGGCAAAGTCTGCGAAAAGCGGCGGCTCGAACGGACGCAGCAAAAGTGCGTCTTCCGGCGGAACTCGTTCGGCCTCGGCCACGAAACGAAGCGCGTCCGACGGCGGCGGTTCGAAGACCGGCGGCAAGACTGCATCGAAGTCCGCGGCGGCGAAGAGCTCAGGAACAGCAAAACGGAGTTCGACTGCACGTTCGTCCGGCGGCTCCTCGGGCTCATCTAAGAAGAGCGGTGGTGCTTCAAAAGCGAGTTCGAGCGGTTCGTCATCGCGCGGTCGTTCATCGGCGTCTCGCTAGGGCCGAAGATAGCTTTACAGCCCGCGTTCACGCGGCATCTTAATTCTGCACTCAACTAAAAAGTTCTAGCCGCCGACACATAACGAAATGTACCGGCGGCCTTTTCTTATGTTCATTCGATCTATGCGTTGATCGCGGCCTTCACGGCTTCGACCGTACGATCGATGTCGGAATCGGTGGTCTGCCAACCGCTGACCGAAACGCGCATGCATCTCATGCCGTTCCACGTAGTCCCGCCAAAGAATGCCTCGCCGCCGGCGACGATCCGGGCGATCACTTCATCCGTCCGGGCGTCATGGCTGGTACCCGAAGGATCGATGAACCGCACGAGGCCCTGATTGATCTGCGCTGGCGAGATGACCTCTGCCCCATCGAGCGAGCCGATGCGCTCGACGAGTTCAGACGCGTAGCGGCAGCAGCGGTCAACGAGGTCCGCGATGCCGGAGGTCCCGAGTTCCCTGATCGCGGCGTAGGTCGCAATGCCGCGGCCGCGGCGTGACCATTCGAGGTTCCAGTCCATCTGGTCGCGTGCGTCATCGGCATGGATCAGATAGCTTGCCCGGTGCGACATCGACCGGCGATGTGCATCGCTGTCGGCGACGAACGCATATCCGCTGTCGTACGGTACATTGAGCCACTTGTGGCCGTCGGCCGCCCACGAATCGGCCGCCGCAGCCCCTGCTAGCAGATGACGATATCGTGGGCTGGCATTCGCCCACTGTCCGAACGCTCCGTCGACATGGACCCATGCCCCGTATCGATGTGCGATCGGTATCAGCTTTTCGAACGGATCGTAGCTGCCGGTGTTCAGATCGCCGGCCTGCAGGGCAACGATCGATGGCCGGCCGTCGTTTGCGGAAAGCGCAGCCTCTAGTGCCTCGGGTACAAGGCGGCCATCGGCATCGACGTCAAGCTCACGAACGCTTGCCGTCCCGATACCGAGAATGCGAAGAGCGCGGTCGATAGTCCCGTGGCGGTTCCCGGCAAAAACGGTGATCGGGGGCGAACCCGCAAGCCCCTTCTCTTCGACATCCCACCCGAGCCGCGTAAGAAGACCATTGCGGGCGGCCGCAAGGCACGTCGTGTGCGCTGCCTGGCATCCGGTGGTGAATGCAAAGCTCGCGGATGCGGGAATGCCGAGCAGTTGTTTCAGCCAATTGCCCGCGGCCTCTTCGATGACAGATGCCGCCGGCGAACACGCGTAAAGTCCAGCGTTCTGGTCCCACGCCGACGTCATCCAGTCCGCCGCGAGCGAGGCGGGTGTTGCTCCGCCGATGACCCAGGCGAAGAAGCGTCCGCCGCCGCTGCCGGTCAACCCGCCTTCGGCCGCCGAGACCATCTCCTCGATCACGCGCGTCGGTGCGATCCCCTTTTCAGCAAGCGGTAAAGCGAAGCGCTCGCGCAGCTCCGCGAGAGACACAGTGGCCGCGACCGATCGGTCGTCGAGCCCGTCCAGGTATTCGATCGCATGGCCAAGCGTCTGCTCAAGTACGTTCTTGTAATCGGTTTTAAATATTCTTTTCGGAGAAGGTTTTATCATGGCTCACAGCCCCCATTGTCGTCGTCAATTCAGATATCGAGCCTACCACCTGATCGGCGGCAAGATATATCGGAAAGTTGCGGGCAAACTTGCTCGCGTTGGCCGTCTTCATTCTAGACGCGAAACGCCACCGGAATGCGGTCATTCGCTGACCGCGATGAGTTGAATGCGAAATCGATTCGTCATTCATGAACACCACGCGCGAAACCTGCATTTCGACCTGCGGCTCGAGATGGCGGGCGTGCTGCGGTCATGGGCGGTGCCGAAAGGCATCTCGATGGACCCGGCGGACAAGAGGCTGGCGGTTCACGTCCCGGACCATTCGCTGAGCTATATCGATTTCGAAGGCACGCTTGCCGAGGGCTCGTATGGTGCGGGCGAGGTCCGCGTTTGGGACAACGGCGATTACGAGACCGACACAGATGCAGCTAAGCAATTCGAAAAGGGAAAGATCGTCTTCCGTTTCTTCGGCCTCAAGGTCCGCGGCGAGTTCTCGCTCGTCAGGATGCACGACCGAAAGAACTGGCTCCTGATAAAGGCAAAGGACCATTTCGCCGATCCCGACTGGGTGCTCGAAACGGTCCTCACGCCGCGGCCCGCCCTAAAGCGTGCCCGCAAGGAAAAACGCTGACGGCTATTTCGGCTGCTTCGCCTTTGGCCGTGCGATCTTGTACATATCCCACTGTATCTTTTCCATCAGGCCATCGTTCATAACGTCGAAGTGCGTCTTGCCTTCGAGATAAGTGACCTCGGCGTCGCTGCCGAGCTTTTTCAACTCCGCGTCGAGCAATCGCAGCGAGCGGTCGAGATGAAACGTATCTTCGGTGCCGACCCAGATATGCAGTTTCCCTTTCAGCTTCGGCTCGAGCGTTTTCCAGTTGGTCCTGAGCAGCAGCGAGATGTCGTATTTCTGCCACGCCTTTGCGACCTCGGGGTCGATGCGGCCGGTGTCGAAATTGAAGAGCTTCATCGGCTGGCCGTCCTCGCCGCGGGGCGAAAAGACCGCGTTGAACGCCGCCATCTGTCCGCCATAATGGCCGACGACACGCTCCTGCTGAGCGTAGTGACGTATTGTCGCCTTGCCGACGCCCTTATCGCGGACAAGGAAATGTTCCTTTCCGTCAGCCGCGGTGAAGGCATTGGCGTCGTCGTAGATATTCGGGCCGGTGAAGTTCCGGAAATCGACCGGGTCGGGCGAAGTCGACCAGGTGCCGCCAAAAAAGTCCGGATTCTGGATCATCGTCCACAGCGTTGCCCAACCGCCGGAGGAATGCCCGGTAAGAAAGCGGCCGCTCGGCTTTGCGTCCATGCGAAATTGCGATTCGAGATAAGGAATGAACTCCTTTACGAGAGCCGTGCCCCAAGGGCCGTTGTTAACCGAGTCTGCCCAAACGTGATGACCGAGTGAATGCTGGGCCTCGAGAAAAACGGTGATCATCTCGGGTCGTTTGCCTTCGAGCATTTCCTTGTCCCGTGCCGCTGCCCCGCGGAGCGGGTTTAAGTGCGTGCCGCCATAACCGCTGATGCTGTAAATGGTCGGATATTTATCTTTTGACTTGGCGTAGCTAGGCGGCAAAAGGACACTTGCCTTCATCTTGATCGGCCGGCCCCAGAATTTCGAAAGCATCGGACTCTCGAATTCGATGAGCCTAAAGTTTGCCGGAACCTCGATCTTCCGCTCGGGGATCATGCGCTGAAGCGTAAGCTCGGCCGCGGAGGCCGGCATCGATACCTTCAGCACCTGGCTGTATAGATCGCCGCCCGCCGGCCCGCCGTAGGTAGCCGTGTGGTCGCGGTCGAGCAGGGCAAAGAGCTGGTAGTCGCCGGCCGCCGCGGATGTGAACGGCGACGGAAACGAGAAAAGATCCGGGTCGATCTCAACCGGCTTGCCGGGGACAAGCTCAGAGATCTCGGTGCCGGAGATCCACACCGCGTTCACGTCGGATGAGCTCGGGCCGAAACCGTCGGTCGGCTTGCCGTCGTCCTTTCGCATGAAGATGAGAAGCCGGCCGGAGACCGGCATGGTCACGCCGTTGATGCTCTCGGTAATGCCGACCTTGATGCGAAGCGGAGCGGCAGAGGCTGCCGAAACTGCAGCCGCGAGAACGGCGGCGGCGAAGATCGAGAAAAGTATTCGTTTACGCATGATCGTTAATAAAAAAGGAAGGCCGCGGCCTTCCTTGAGAAAAACACCGCCGTGGCGGAAAGCTAGTTGAGCAACCGCTATTTTCTGGCCGCTTTCATCGTCCTGCCGGCCTGAGTGAACTCAAGCCCGGTCACCTTGCCGGCTTCGTCCTTTACGAATTTCAGCGTGGCATCGACGACGGTAAGGAAGAACTCGGTCTCCGACTCGGCAAAGAGCGGTGCCTTCGGCTGCCTGGTCGGCTCCATTGTGAGCCCATCGGGCCCGCGTTCGATCTTGAAAGACATCGTGGGTGCGAGTTGATACTCGCCAACGTACTTGTCGAGGATGGCCGCATCAAGCTTGATCGCGACCCGCTTTTTTGGAAGCGCATACGGCTCGCCGAACGGGATCGCGGTAAGTGCGCCCATGAGTTCGCCCATCGCATTGCGGTCGTTGTTGGTGAACGCCGCGATGAAGAGCTTCTCCTCCGGAAAATAGACGGAATCTGTAATAAAGCCCTCGATGCCGCCGCCGTGTGTGATGCGCTTGCGGCCCTTGCGGTCGGTAACGACGATGAGGCCGTATCCATAATCGCCCTTGTTTGGCGTCAACATTGCCGCCAGTGTTTCTTCCTTCTTGTAAACGCGGCCGCCGAGGAGAGCCATCTGCCATTTGTGCAGGTCGCCGGGCGTCGAATACATCGCGCCCGCTGAGAAAGAGATCGTGACGCTAACCGGGTCGGCCGGCGAGATAACCCCGTTCTTCATCGTGTAGCCGAGAGCCGAATTCGGGTAGCGGGTCTTGCCGTTATCCAGTCCGGTATCTTTGAGCCCCAGCGGCTTGATGATGCGTTCGGTAAGAAACTGTTCGTAGGTCTTGCCCGAAAGCTTTTCGACGATAGTGCCGAGGACGATGTAGTTGGTGTTGCTGTATTCGTATGCATCGCCGGGTTTCGCCTTGAGCGGCAGCGGGCCCGTCATGGCGATGACCTCCGCAGGCGTCAGGTCTTTGAACCGGAGTTCGTTTCGCCAATTCGGAAGTGAGGTAATGCTCGTGATTCCTGAAGACATCGAAAGCAGGTGGTGGATCGTGACCGGCTGCCAGGCCTCGGGGCAGGGATCGAGATATTTGCAGACCGGGTCCTGAACATTCAGCTTTCCTTCTTCCTGCAGCATCAGCACGAGAGCGGCAGTGAACTGTTTGGTGACCGAACCGATGCGGAATTTTGTATCCGGCTTGATAGGTGATTTGGCTTCGAGATCCGCGAAGCCGTATCCGCCACCGGCAACGGTATTGCCGTCTTTCACGAATAGCACCGCGCCGCCGAAACCTTTCGCGTCGAGACGCGCATTCATATACTCATCGACCTTCGCCCGAATGTCCGGGCCGGCGGCAGGAGACTGCGCGATTCCCGACACCACAAAGACGGCGGTAAAGAACGCTGCGATAAGAGACCTAGAAATTTTGATGTTGCGGACACGAATGTTCATTTAGTTTTCCTCTTTGCGATAGCAAGACTCGCCCTTGCCTTCATCGACGCAAAGCTGTTTGCGGCCGTATTCGTCGTCACGGATCGTGTACTCCATTGTCCGCTTGACGGGCGGTTTGGTCTGCTCTTTGTTGCCGCTCTTTGCGCAGGTGTTGGTGCTTTTCCAAAAGTCCTTGTTTGGCGTGAGCGTGATGGTCGAACCCTCAACGCTGTACTTGCCGGTGAGGTTGTTGAAAAGCGTGTTCGTGCAGTTGTACATCGTTACTTCCATGTAGCCGATATACTCAAACTTGCCGTTCGGGTGAAAGCGGTATGAAAATACGCTCCCGCGGCCGGGCTTGATCGAGCCGGTGACCTGGTTCTGGTAGCTGATGGCTCCGACGCTGCCGTTGTTCCAGGTGCCGACGACGTCAGACGATTGCCCGAAAACCGAGTAAGCCTGAATGCAGATGATAAATGTAAATACTATGAGTGCAAAAGATAAGCCGGATATTCTTCTCATTTCGATAACTCCGTATCGGCGAATAGGCCGCCAATCGGAAACGCGTATCGCAATAACGAAAAATATCTGTCTAAATGTGGGAGGGGTGGTTTATGGGGTGATCGCGTGACGGATAGCCGCGTCGACCTGGGCTTCAACGTCGGCGCGGATCTCGTTCAAATGCTCTTCGCTGTCCGCCTCGAATCGCAGAACTAGGATCGCTTGGGTGTTTGAAGCCCGGACGAGGCCCCAGCCGTTCGGGAAACCGATCCTTGCACCATCTGTTGTAATTACTTCGTGCGTACGGGCGTAATGATCAGAGATGGTTTTGACCACTGAGAACTTCACTTCGTCGGGACAGTCGACCCGAAGTTCCGGAGTTGAGAAGGTTTCGGGAAGGTCGGCGAGAAGTTCTGATAGTTTTTGGTCGGTGTTCGACAATATCTCGAGCACGCGGGCGCCTGCGTAGGTCGCATCGTCAAACCCGTAAAAGCGGTCGGCAAAGAAGATATGGCCGCTCATCTCGCCCGCGAGGGCGGCGTGCGTTTCCTTCATCTTCGCCTTAATGATCGAGTGGCCGGCCTTCCACATTATCGGGACGCCGCCGTGAGCCTCGATGTCGCTGAACAGGTTTTGCGAGCATTTGACCTCCGCAATGATCGTCGCTCCCGGTTTTTCGGCCAATATTGACCGCGAAAGCAGCACCATCAGTTCGTCTCCCCAGATGATCCGGCCGTTTTCGTCCACAACACCGATGCGGTCACCGTCTCCGTCGAACGCGATGCCAAGATCGGAGCCATTTTGGCGCACCGATGTAATTACATCCTGCAGGTTCTCGGTCACCGTCGGGTCGGGATGATGGTTCGGAAAGTCTGAATCGGGCTCGGTAAAGAGTTTTACAAGCTCGACACCGAGCTTTTCATAGACCGGAACCGCCGTCACGCCGCCCATTCCGTTGCCGCCGTCGACGGAAACCTTCAGCTTTCGCGGGCCCATGTTGATGCGGGAGGTGATGTCGGAGATGTAGTCATCGAGCACCTGCATCTGCTCGACCGAGCCTTCTCCTGTCGCAAATTCGCCCGAAAAGGCTATCTCACGGATCTCCTGTATCTGCGAGCCGAAAAGGGTCGACTTGCCGAGGCAGAGCTTGAACCCGTTATGATCGGGCGGGTTGTGAGAACCGGTGATCATGATGCCGCCGTCGACGTCTTTAGTGAAGACCGTGTGATAAAGCACAGGCGTCGGCACCATGCCGATGACTACGGCATCGCAGCCCGAGGCGTTCAACCCGCGAGTGATCAGCTCACAAAAACCCGGCGAACTAACGCGCGCGTCGTACCCGACGGCAATGCGGCGGGCGCCGTTGCGGGCAAAGAACGTCCCGACGGCACGGGCGACGGTTGCAACGGTTTCATCGGTCAGCTGGCTGCCGACAATTCCGCGTATATCGTACTCACGAAAGATATTGGGGTTCATGGTATGCATCTCATTCTTACCGAAAGGTTTTCGCCGTGCAAACCTCAGGAGCCCAATACGCGGCGACAAAATGAACGAAGCCTTGAGTTTTGCTATACTTCTGGGTTGACCAAAGGCAACAGCACCGCCCGGCAGGGCATCAGAAATTGTTGAGTTACCTGATGAAAGTTCGTCATTTTATGAAGAGGCAGTTCAATTTCCTCACCGCTATCTGTGTCGCAATTCTGGCATTTATGACATCGGCGACGATGGCCCAAACACCGGTGCCCGCTCCGACCGCGACGCCGGAGGACACGGACACGCTAAAGACTTTTGAGGTCCGCCTTCCCGTGACCGTAACGGGTAAGAAGGACGCGCTTGTGAAAGGGCTTTCTCGCGGTGATTTCACCGTTTTTGAGGACGGGGTCGCGCAGGAAGTGACGTTCTTCAGCGACGAGAAATCGAACCCGCCGGTCTATGTCGGTGTGCTGATGGACACATCGCCGTCGACGGCCGGCAAGCTCAAGTTCTCAAAAGAGGCTGCGAAGAATTTTCTTTACACCGTGCTGCAGCTCAGAAAGGACAGAGCGGCGTTTATGACCTTTGACCACGAGGTCAATCTTATCCAGGATTTTACGGACAAGACGGACATCCTGGACAAAGCGGTCGAGAACGTGAAGAAGGTCGGTTCGCAGACGGCACTTTACGACGCGATCTGGGAATTTACCGACCAGAAGCTGCGAAGCGCTCCAGGCCGCCGTGTGATCGTGCTCATCACGGACGGCGACGATACATTCAGCAGGGCTGAGCTTAAGGACGCGATCGACATCGCGCAGCGAACGGAGACGACGATCTTCGGCATCTCTACGAAAGCCGGGTTTCTCGGCTCGGTGCCGGGTGTCGAGGCCGGAACTGTAAAGGACAAGGGCGACCGCTACCTCACCGAACTTTGCGAAGCGACAGGCGGACAGGCATTTTTTACCGGCGACATGCTCGCGCTTGAAAAGGCATTCAAGCGGATATCCGACGAACTGCGGACGCAGTACATTTTGACCTACAGGCCGGCGAACCAGAACTACGACGGACGCGAGCGCAAGATAGAGGTCAGGTTTACCGACGCCGCCAAGACCGACGATTACGAGATCCGGACGAAACGAAGCTATCGGGCCGTCAGGGATTCGCTACGATAAGGAACAGGCTCTCGTAGGGAGAAGATCAGATGTTGTATTTCAGAAATCTTTTGGCTGCGGCCGCGATCGGTTTGGTGCTGCTCGGTGCAATTGCCGCCGAACGCGCCGGCGCACAGGAATCAGGCTCGCCGAAACCCGCACCGACCGCTACGCCGCCGATCGAGGAAGAAGAGGGCGTTGTAAAGATCGATACCGAGGCGGTGAACGTGCTCTTTACGGCCCAGGATCGAAATCGAAGGCTGCTGCTGACGCTGAAGCCTGAGGATATTCAGATATTTGAGAACGGGCAGCCGCAGCAGATCATTGATTTCTCGCGGCAGGTCGATCTGCCGATGAGTCTCGCGATCCTCCTCGACGTCAGCCTCTCGCAGGAGAGGACACTTCCGGAGCAGAAACTGGCGGCGATCTCGTTTTTAGACAACGTTATCCGTCCGGACAAGGACGAGGTCGCGGTCATCTCGTTCACTGGCGATTCGACGCTTGAGCAAGGGATGACCAACAACATGGCCCGGCTTCGGCGAGCGGTCGAACGCGTCCGGGTGATACCGCCCGCGGGTTACTGGGGCGGCGGCGTCGGCGGCAGCATTCCGGGCACGCCACCTGCATCGGGCACGAACAGCCAGGTTCAGGGCTCGACGGCATTGTGGGATTCGGTCTGGGTGACGGCGGAGGAAGTTCTCGGCCCGGCACCGGAAAAAACGCGGCGTGCGATAATCGTCCTGTCGGACGGCGAGGACACCTTTAGCCGCAAGAAACTCGATGATGCGGTGCAGGCGGCGCAGAAGGCCGAAGCCGTGATCTATTCGATCGGGATCGGCGACAATTTTTACGGCGGCGTGTCGGAAGGGCCTTTGAAGAAGCTGTCGGAACGGAGCGGCGGCAGGGCGTTTTTCCCGCGTGACGAAGGCGAGCTTCGTGAGGCGTTCAAGCAGATCCAGGAAGAGATGCGGTCGCAGTACCTGCTCTCGTACGAGCCGAGCAACCAGACGCTCGACGGCACCTACCGCGCTATCGAGATCAAGGTCGCAAACCCCGAACTGCAAAAGCAGAAGGTGAATATCACCCACCGCAAGGGCTATTTCGCGAAGACCCAAAAGTAACACCTAAACGGCAGTGCCCGACCGGCGCTGCCGTATCATTTCCTCAAAATCTTTATCGACAGAGGTTATCTGGCTGAGCACGCACAGCCATTTGCCTCCGCGCCTGACCATGACGTCCGTCGTCCATTCATCGGCGTTGAACTCCTGGCCGTTGAAGAGCGAAGTGTTCGTCACCCGTGACGAGATAACCGCCGTTTCGCCGTAGATGCGGACGCGCGGCGGCGGGCCGACCTGCTCGAACGACGTATGCGTCAGCGCGCCTGAACGGACGAAGGAAAGGAAATGCTCTTTCGTTGCGATGCCGCGTTCGGAGACGATCACCCATTCGTCGGCCATGAAACTGCCGATACGGTCGGCGTTGTTCGAGATCATCGCTTCGGCCCACTCTGCGGCACCCGCGAGCAGTTCGCGTTCAGCTGCCTTGTGTTCTTCACTTTCGGGATCAAGCATCGCTATTTTTTCTCCTGCCATCCCCAAGGAGCCGGCGGTGCGGCGATGGGTTTGGTGATGTCGAATTTGACCGTGAAGAGCCTGTCCGACGCGAGGCGGCGGAGATTGTAGGTGAAATACTCGCCGGGAACGAGCTCCATCCACCAGATATTTGCTGCGGCCGACGGGGCATTGCCTTTCGGCACGGCAACAACTTGCGTCGTTTCTTCGTCTGCCGGGAAAAATTGCCGGATCGTTTCGCCGGGGTTATTGGTGGTGCCGCCGTACATCGTCACGGCGTCGGG
>JAUCQE010000326.1 GCA_030372865.1 Pyrinomonadaceae bacterium | reverse complement strand
TTGTATTTGTAGCGGGCCGAGGAAGAGCACGTCGCAAACCCGTTCACGCCGTTGAGACAAACGGCCGTGATGCCGTTCGAACCGAGCCGTCCGATGCGGACCGAATCGAGCGTATCCCGGCCGAGCTGGATCGTGTCGCTAAAAGTTACGACCGCTCCTGCACCGATCGCCGTTGCATTCGTCAGCGTGCCCGACCCCACATTAGCTCCAGCTCCGAGAGCAGAGTTGCCCGAACCGGTAGTATTGCTTTGCCCCGCGTCAGTACCGATGAATGTATTTTGGTTCCCGGTGCTGGAGATACCTGCGTCCTTCCCAAAAAACGAGTTTTCATCGCCTCCGGAGTTTGTTTGGCCCGCAAACGTCCCGACGAAGGTATTGCTGAAGCCTGCAGCGTTATTTTGCCCAGAGTTAAGCCCAACGAACGTATTTGCCGACGAAGGCGCCGCGAGCACGCGCTGCCCGCCAATATTATACTGCTGCGTATTGATCGCGCCCGGAACAAAAACAGTGTCCGCAGCCCGCCCAAGCACAACCGTATTGCTGGTCGTCACTACTGCCCCTGCTCCGATCGCTGTCGCATTTGCCAGCGTTCCGGAACTCACATTCGCCCCGGATCCAACGGCAGTGTTGGCCGAGCCGGACGTATTACTCTGTCCGGCACCGGTGCCTATAAAAGTGTTCTGGTTGCCGATGGTGGAAATACCCGCGTCTTTCCCAAAAAACGAGTTCTCGTCGCCGCCCGTGTTCGTTTGTCCCGCAAATGTTCCGACAAAAGTATTGCTGAATCCGGCTGAATTGTTCTGTCCTGCATTAAGGCCGACGAACGTGTTTGAAGAGGGTGGCGCTGCCAGTACCCGCTGTCCGCCGATGTTGAATTGAGTTAAAGCGTTGAGAACGTTCGCGGTTCCCGTCCCGCTGATGGTGAAATTTGAACTTGCCTGCGGCGTGATCCCGTTCTGTATGTAGTTCGCACTGTTCGGTAGCGGATTCCTAGCATCGGAAAGCCGTGCATCGCCGGACAGGACGTATTGATTGGCAGCAACACCGCCCAGCTGCGCTGCGTTGATCGCCGTTTCGGCAGACTGGCTTTTTACCGCGTACGGTGAGCTGGTGATCGGCTGCCTCGGAGCCAATGGCGTATACACCCCGCCGCCTGCAGGACGCACTTTTATCTCCAGGAACCGCTCGGCTCCGGGAAACGCACTGCCAAAGTTCAACGGAACAGAAAAACTGCCGTCGTTAACAGCCACGTTCGTAACGGCCAGCGTCTGCCCGACCTGTGATCCGCCTGAAAAAGCAGTGAACAGTGAGAACTCAAAGTCGTAGTTCCCGGTCGCCGCCTGGCCGTTGAGAACAAGCCTTCCTTGATATGTGAATTCGGTAGTCTGGGCAGCGGTACCTAACACACATACGGCAAACAAGATCGCGAGGCGTATAGTATTTTTTGATCTGGTCACTTTTCTATTTCTCCTTTAGGCAGGCCTTTAATTCGGGTTTCAGTTCGCAGACGAGCAGCTTCAGTTCATCTATCTGTCGCTGTTGTTCCTTGATGACATTTATGAGCACCACGCCAATGCGGTCGTATTTAACGCCTTCGACCTCGCCCTTGTCGTTGTACGTAACAAGTAGCGGGTCGATCGCCGCGACTTCCTCGGCAACGAGTCCCAGATCGGGAGCGTCACCGACCGTCCAGTTAAAAGTGACCGGACGAAGCATATTGATCAGGTCCGCACCCGACCGATAGTCATTGATGTTGTATTTGTAGCGGGCTGATGATGAGCAAGCAGCGAACCCTTTGACCGCGTTCAGGCATACGGCCGTCGTCCCGTTCATTCCGAGCCGCCCGATCCGAACCGAATCAAGATTGTCTCGGCCCAATTGGATCGTATCGACATTGGTCACAACGGCATCGGCCCCGATTGCTGTTGCGTAGGTGAGTGCTGATGACGAGACACCAGTTCCTGTCTCTTATACACATCTCCGAGCCCACGAGACAGCGCTGTGTAT
>JAUCQE010000325.1 GCA_030372865.1 Pyrinomonadaceae bacterium | reverse complement strand
ATACACAGCGCTGTCTCGTGGGCTCGGAGATGTGTATAAGAGACAGGAATAGAAGTGCTCAGAGTTCTGCACAGTGCACGTGATATTGAGGCACTCTTCGAACTTGATAACGACTGCTAATTGGTTTGATATCCCTTCGCGACGCGTTATAATCAGCAACTCTAACGATGATCAGATCGGCGAGACAGCAACGGGACCGGCTTGCGGACCGCATCAGTGCATTGATCGCGGCAGAGCGGCCGCTCCGCGAGTTGGCCGGGAATCTGTCAAAGGTCGCGAAATACGCGATCGGTGAGGCGAACAGCCTCTCGCTTGAACGCGTCGAGGTCCCGATCCGCCGGCTGCCGAAAAAGCTCGACGGCTTCCGGATAATCCATCTTTCTGACATCCATCACAGCCCGTTCACCTCGCTCGAACACATCGAACGCGCGGTCAAGGTCGCCAACCGGTTAAAACCGGATATGTTCATCCTAACCGGCGATTATGTGTCGCACGAGATCGAATACATCGAGCCGGTCGCCCGGGTTCTCGGCCAACTCGCCGCCGAATACGGCACGCATGCCTGTCTCGGCAATCACGACCACTGGACCGACGCGGACGTGGTAACGAACCACTTCCGTGCCCACGGGATCAACATGATGGTCAATGAGGGGTTCCGGTTCGAAGCACGCGGTGCGGCGTTTTGGCTGGCGGGTGTCGATGACCACATGGTCGGCCGCACGGACCTCGCCGCAGCGTTAAAGGGTTCGTTCCCGGACGAGATGAAGCTGCTGCTTGCTCACAACCCGATCATCTTTCGCCATTCGGTAAAGAACGGCATTGACCTGACGCTCAGCGGCCACACCCACGGCGGCCAGGTCAAGATGCGGAACGCCGCCCGCGACCCGCAAAAGCGTCTGATCCCGCGGCGTCGCCTATCGGCAGGGCTGCACCGCCGCAAAGATTCGCACATTTATATAACCCGCGGCATCGGCACCGTCGTCCTTCCGGTCCGCTACCAATGCCCGCCGGAGATCTCATTGCTCGAACTCCGTTCCGCCCCCGTCAAATGAGCTCGATTCTCACGATCCCCAATCTGCTGACGTTCTTGCGAATGGCCCTGATACCGGTCTTTGCGAGTCTTTTGTTCTACGGCAACAGCTGGCTGGCTCTGGTCGTTTTCGTCATCGCGGGAATTTCAGACGGCATCGACGGATTTCTCGCCCGCAGGTTCGACCAGCAATCCGAACTTGGAACGATACTCGACCCGATCGCCGACAAGCTTTTGATGACGACCGCCTTTATCGTGCTGTCGCTCCCGCATGTGCTTGAGCCGGTGAGGTTTTTGCCGGTGCCGTTTTGGGTGACGGCGGCGGTTATCGGCAGAGATGTCCTGATCCTGACGGTCGCGGGTGCGATCAACGTGATGACCGGCTTTCGCGGCTTTAAGCCTTCGTGGCTCGGCAAACTGTCGACGTTCGTCCAGGTTATCGCCGTCACGCTCGTCTTGACGGCGGCCGTGACCGGCTACAGTTTTTACCTGCCGACGACCTACTTCATCGTCGTTCTGCTGGCCGTTGCGTCCGGTTTCCACTACGTCTTTCAGGTCGCCCGCCTGATGAAAGAAGAAGAGGCTGCCAAGCGTTCGGCAGCCTCTGCGGATTAAAGTTTCCCGGGGTCGGGTAGCGGCGTCTTTTCAATACCGGCAACATATTCGGCAATTCCCGCCGTCGATTTCTTCCGGTACTGATAGACCTGCTCGAACCGCTGTCTCCAGCCTGCCGCCTGCGGCATCTTCTCGGCCTCGCCGTATTTCACCGCCCGTGCGTAAGCGTCCAGCATTGCGTCAATTATCTGGTCGTTCTTCGCCATCGCAGCGGTGTATTCCGCATCGGACATCGTGTTCCTGCGGGCATTCACGTCCGCCGAGAATTTCTCGTACGTCGTTTCGTAATAGTCCGCCAATCCGCTGTATGCGACGGCCGTCGTCTTTATCGGCCCGTCGATCTGCGTCGCTTTATAAAAGATCGCGGCTGCGGCTTTTTTATCTTTTGGTGCGGTAAAGTGGCCCTCGAAAAAGATCACGTATCCGAGTGCCGAATTGCGGTCGGTGAACGGATCGAAGTTCGTCACCTTGCCCGCCTCGAGAAGGGCCGCGGCACGACGCGAGTAACCTGCCATTTCCTCCGCGAACGCCGCATTTGAATAGCTCGCCGTGTCGCGATAACCGGCGTAAACCATGTTCATCAGGACGTTGGCGTTCTCAGGTTCGGCCTGCAGTATTTCGCGGCCGGCCGAGTAGCCTTCCTGCCATTTCGATTTCTCGATCGAATCAAAAAAAAGGAAGTTTCGGTATTTGCCGACGTACTCCTTTACCTTTTTCAGGTCATCGTTCTCTTCCGAGCCGAACCGCGTCACGTACTCTTTGCCCAGCACGTAAGCCTTGTCCTTGTCCTCGGCTTTCTTTGACTGCGTTAGTTTGACGATCTCCTTATAAAGGTCCGATCGTGATTTTTCCTTCTGAGCGAACGTCGCGGGAGCGAAAACAGCGATAGCCGCGAATGCGGCAGCGAGTGCTAACCGTATCTTCATATTTAATTGTGGTGGGGAATTTGAGCTACCGAGAAATATACTACATAACCGCCTTTCCAAGCATCCGCGGGAAAGCGAGCGGCTTAGTATTTTCGCGAACAGAGAGCATAATATCTTTGCCCGCATAATTTACCCGACGAACGGAGATGTATATCTATGCGAATTTTGACAATCACATTATTAATTCTCGCCGCCGGCATATTCGCCGCCTGTACACAACAGGCACAACAGCCGCCGACGGTCGCGGATTCAAACGCCAATTTCAACGCAAATACCGATGCGAACCTGATGGCCGAGGCCGAGCCGACGCCCGACCTCAACGACTATTGGGCACGCGACAATTTCGACCTCGCCCGTGCCGGCACGCTGCTCGAACGGTCCAACAGCCCGCAGGAGTTCGAACGCTACATCAACGAACCCGACGGCATCAACAACCTCGACCTGAACGGCGACGGTTATGCCGATTACATCAGCGTCCAGGAATTCGGCGGCGATAACGACCTCGAACGCGGGCTCTCGCTTTTCGCACGCTACGGCCCGGACCTGATCCAGGACATCGCGACGATCTTCCTGTACCGCGATGAACCGCGTTATCCCGGAGCCCGCATGTACATCCGCGGCGACGACCGCATCTACGGCGACGACTACTATTACCAGACCAACTGGCTCGACCGCACGCTCGGCGTCGTCAACGCTCTGTTCGGCGACCGCGATTACTACCGCTCGCCGTACAACTACTACAACCACCCGGATTACTACGAGCCCTATTACGTCGTCGAAACGCCGTACTATCGCGACCGCATCGTCGAGATCTACCCGCAGCCCGCGTTCGTCTTCACCCGCCGGCCCGAGTTCTGGGACCGCATCAAGATCAAATCGCCGAACAACGGCCTGCACCTCGGCCAGATCAAGGCACGCTTTGCCAAACCGACCAAGGAGCAGGAGGAATGGTACCGTGCAAATCCCGGCCGCCCTGCCTTCGCAAAACCCGGCAACAAAGGCGGCGTCTACGGCAAAGGCCCCGACCGCGTCCGCGATGAAAAGACCTCACAGGACGAAAACCCCGGCCGCGGCGACGACAAACGTGAAGACCGTCCCGGCAAAGATGTCAAGCCCCAGGCCCGCCCCGACGACAAGGGCCGCGGCAGCGACAAACCCGGCAAACCCGCCGACCAGGGCAACCCCAACAAAGGCGGCGGCAAACCCGAAAAAGGCAAGCCGTAAA
>JAUCQE010000324.1 GCA_030372865.1 Pyrinomonadaceae bacterium | reverse complement strand
CGCTGTCTCGTGGGCTCGGAGATGTGTATAAGCGACAGGAGTTCGGTGATAGCTTTTCAAATCCTCGACCGATGCGATCGGACCATGGCCTGGAATTATCTTGGCATCGGCCGGCAGTTCAGCAATGACCGACGCTACGTTGTTCAGCAAACCTTCAACGTTTCCGCCGCTCGATAGGTCGACGAACGGAAAACGCCCCACAAAAAAGTGATCGCCTAGATGTACGACATTCGAACCCTTAAAGAATACGAAAGTATCCCCATCGGTATGGCCGTTCGGATAGTGGACCGCTTTCACTTCTTCGCCGTTAATGTAAATTGACATGCTCTGGGTGTAGGTAACAACAGGCCACGCCACTATTGGGGCGGCAGGAACTGTGCGGCCGAAGATCGTATTTGCCTGCGAAAGCCGCTTCCTGACGTTCGTATGTGCAACGATGATCGAGTTCTTGCCGAAAAATTCGTTGCCTTCTGTATGGTCACCATGCCAGTGTGTGTTGAAGATGTATTTGGGGCTAGATGAACCTAGTTCTTTCAGTGCAGCTGCGAGCTTTTCGCTAACGGCCTTGTAATCGTCATCCACCAAAAGAATGCCATCCTGTCCGACCAAGGCTCCGATATTTCCTCCTCGGCCCTGGAGCATATAAACGTTTCCGGCGACTTTTATAGTCTTTACCGTAACGTCCTGAGTTTGCGGGAAATGAATGTTGTTGCCGTGAGCCAATGCACCGGTCGCCAGTGAACATAAAGCCAAAACCGCACAAAAGAAGCGCGTCATAAGTTTCCTCCAATTGAAGTGCGTTTCACTACGAAATAATGATCAAATAAATCTGCCCCGCGTCATTTGGTAGACGCCTGTTAGAAAAGGATTGGTGTGTCGTTCGTGCCCGATCGTGGTCTCCGGCCCGTGTCCGGAGTAAACAGTGTAGTCGTCGTCAAGAGACAATAACTGTGATCGAATGGACTCAAGCAGCGTTTCGTAATCGCCTCCCGGCAGGTCTGTTCTCCCGATCGAGCCAGCGAACAAACAATCTCCAACAAAGACCGCCCGTCTTGCGTGTTCCACCATCACGATGTGGCCTCGGGTGTGGCCCGGACAATGGCGTATCTCAAATTTCAGCTCGCCGACAGCGAAGTTCTCGCCATCTACCCAGTTTCGCGTTAGCCTAGGCGGAGTCTCGTATTCCATTCCCATCGCCGCGAGATGCACGGACGGAATCCCCATTCTTAAGGGCTGTTCGGGGAGACCGTAGTAAAGGTTCTCGTCGTCTTTATGAAGAATTACTTCTGCGTTCGGAAAGGCTTGTGCCAACGCCAAGGTGCCTCCGACGTGATCGAGGTGTCCGTGCGTCAACGTGATCGCTTTCAGCTTGAAGTCACGTTCCCGCAGAAAGTCTACGAGTTCCTCTGACGCCTCGCCCGGATCAACACATGCCGCTTCTCCTGTCGCTTCACATACAACAATTCGTGTGTTTTGCTGGAACGGAGTCAAAACGAACCTTTCTACTATCATGCCTTCTCCAACCGGTCTAGGTGCGCGGCGATCTCAAATGGATGTGCTTGTCGTGGTCCGACGATAAAAACAATCGCTTCCCGATAGGTGTCTGCGTCGGGACGTCCTGAGAAACACGGTGTTTCTAGCTCTGAAAGGCTCAGATACGTGGCAAGGCAACTCATCATCATCCAAAGGAGAGTTTCAGCCCGAGTTCCGATGGGATTGTGCCGATGGATCAGGTCGGCGTCCTCGATGATGTCATTTAAAATCCGCAAAAATTCTTCCTCAGTGATAGTTGTCATCCCTCGATTTAATCACAATCCGAAATTCGTTCACAGTGAATCAAAATCGAACGGGTACCGACGATGGAATTGATGCATGTACTAAATACGAACATCGCTTCCCTAAATTTGAATCATAGAAAATGCCTGAAAAACTGCGGTATTGAGAAAAAGTCACATATGACAATCTTTGGCACACACATTGCCTATAATGCAGGCATCGGAAGGTAGTACTTTGAAAATTGGAAGGGCAACTGAAGGACGCAACGGTTTACCGGGGCGGGAAGCACTTCCTAAGTTTGGAGAGAGGTCCTAATTGCTTGGGGGAAATCTTCGAGTGTGGGCACGAAGACTAAGACGGGTCTCTCTCCAATTCACTTCTCGATCTCAAAAGTTTGATCTTTGAAAACAGCTGAACTGATTGCCTCCTCTTCTTACTAAATAGGGTGAACATTAATCTACTATAACTCCCACGCCTTCAACACGAGCTTTCAGTAAACTGTTTTCACTGTAACGCCGGGCCTCTGCATTTGCGGGGGCCCGGCATTTACATTTCTTCCTCGTACATCAAATAATACGTTTTTTCCATGCCGACCTTTTCGTAGACCCGCTGCGCGTGTTCGTTCTCTTTTTCGACGTAGAGGCGGAAGCCGCAGACGCCGCCATGTTCGGCCGCTTTTTGTTTTACGAAGTCGTAAAGCCGCGTGTAGAGGCCGGTGCCGCGGGCTTCGGGGACGATGTAAACGCTTTGGATCCACCAAAACCAGCCGTTTCGCCAGTCGCTCCATTCATACGTGACCATCAGGCCGCCGACGATGCTGCCTTCGCTTTCCCCAACGACGTAAAAGCCCTTTTTAGGGTCGCCAAACACCGCATTCACGCCGGCCGAGAGCGTCTCGGTTTCCAGCTGTTTGCCCTCCGTCTCAAGGGCCATTTTCTGGTTAAAATCGACCATCGCCCGGGCGTCTTCGGGCCGAGCCATCCTGATCTCCATATTCCACCTGCTTGACGAACACGTGCCCGCGAACTAACCTAGAATGTTTTGCCTTCGGGCCTGAAATCTTCTATGCGACTTCGGATACTTTATCACGGAAACTGCTTTGACGGCGTTTCGTCCGCCGCCATATTTACCAAGTTTTACCGGGCGAAAATAGACCCAGCCGCCGAGATCGGCTACACGCCCACGATGCACCGCGCCGGCAACGCTTTCGACCGCGATCAGCTCGACGGCGACGAGAATGCGATCGTCGATTTCAAATACTGCCCCGACGACCGTCTCACATGGTGGTTCGACCATCATCAATCGGCATTCTTGTCCGAAGAGGACGAGCAGCATTTTCTGGCGGATACGAGCGGGAAGAAATTTCTCGATACCAAGTCCGCCTCGTGTGCCGAATTTATCGCGAAGGTCGCGAAAGAAAAGTTCGGTTTTGAGGACACTTCGCTCACCGAACTTATCGAATGGGCACATATCATCGACGGGGCCTTTTACGAATCGCCTGCGCAGTGCGTTGAGCTTCGGTCGCCGGCGTTAAAGCTGATGCAGGCTATCGAGGGCGAGAAAGACCCGGCGTTTGTCGAAGAGATAATCAAAATGCTGACCGTGCATTCGCTTGACGACGAGATAATCGAAAGCGAAGCGATCCAGGCGAAGCTGAAACCGATCCTCGAACAGCACTGGCAGACCGTAGAGATAATAAAAGAGCGGGCAGTTTACGACCGCGGCGTAGTGTTTTTCGACCTCGTCGGGACGGGCATCGAGGGCTACAACAAGTTCATTCCCTATTACTTTTACCCCGAAACGACGTATGTCGTCTCGCTTTCCCAGAGTGCTTTCCGGACGAAGATCTCCGTCGGGTCAAACCCGTGGGCTCCGCGGCCGCGCGGCCATAATATCGCCGAAATATGTGAGCGTTACGGCGGCGGCGGGCATGCCGTGGTCGGTGCAGTTTCTCTCGCCCCGGGCGAGGTCGAGACAGGACGCCGCTACGTTAACGAGATAATCGAGGAACTCAGGTTCGAAGATTAACGCCGAAAACGCGCAGGTAAGAGCAGAAAAGGGCCCGGTCAGATACAAGATCGGGCCCTTTAACGTTCCAAAAAGCCGGTTTTCGTGTGTCAGAATGACACTAATCGATCGCGTCCATAAACTTTGTCACTTCGCAAAACCTTCGTCAGCGACATCGTCCAAAAAATAAAGTTCCGTCTAGAGAAAAAAAATCGGGCCGCTGTTGTCCTCAAGCGTCTTAGGACCAAACAAAAAAATTTTGGCGGAAGCGTTCTAGTGCGAAACGGGCGTCACCGCTTCGGTGACGGGGCGGACGAAGGCCGAAACTATTGCCCGGTTTGACAAGGTATGGAAAGATTCGAAAGAAGTGCTAAAATCACGTGCCTGCACTCAAGTTAAGAATCGATGATCTGCGGTATTTGAACTCGTGTCGCAGGTCCTGATGCTTCGGCTTCCGACCACGCTTTTCACCAATGAGGATCCCATCCTTAATAATCTTACTTGTTTTGATCGCTGCCCTAACGTTGAGCGCGTTTTCAACGATACAGGCCGCACCGGATTCTGAATCCTACCAGGCACCGATCTCCGGGCCGCGTGGCAGTTCTGCGGCCCCATTCACACCTGGGGCGTGCGATACGCTGAGTTTTGCACCGCCTGTCAGCTTTGCGATCGGCCTCCAGACCCGGCCTTATTCGGTTGCGGTGGGCGATTTCAATGTTGACGGCATTCAGGACCTCGCTGTTGCGATTTATAGCTGGGACAATCGCCCGGACGCCGTTTCTATCCTGCTCGGAAATGGATCGGGAGCTTTTGGGGCAGCTACGAATTTCAATGCCGGGCCCGGCCCCTTTTTTGTCGTGGTAGGCGACTTCAACCACGATGACAAGCAGGACCTCGCGGTCGCCAACGGCGATTCCAACAGTGTTTCGATCTTCCTTGGGGATGGGTCGGGAAGCTTTGGGGCGGCAACTGATTTCGGTGTCGGGGATGGTCCCCGGTCTATTGCGGTGGGCGACTTCAACCAGGATGACATGCAGGACCTCGCAGTTGCCAACGGCAATTCGAACAATGTTTCGATCCTGCTTGGCAATGGGTCGGGAGGTTTTAGCGCGGCAACTAATTTCGGCGCCGGAAACGGTCCTTTTTCGGTTGCTGTCGGCGACTTCAACAGCGACGGTAAACAGGACCTTTCGGTCGCCAACAGTGACTCGGACAATATCTCGATCATGCTCGGCAACGGCTCGGGCAGCTTTGGAGCGGCAACTAATTTCGGTGTTGCAGGGACAACTCCTGTTTCCATTGCGGTGGGTGATTTCAACCGCGACGGAATACAGGATCTCGCAGTTGCCAAGCTTAATTGCTGTGACAATATTGCGATCCTGCTCGGCAACGGTTCGGGCGGCTTTGAGACGGCGACCAACTTCGGCGTCGGGTCGAGATCCTTCTCTATCGCTGTAGGCGATTTCAACGGCGATGGCATACAGGATCTCGCAGTCGCCCTTGTATTTTCATCCCATGTTGCCATCCTGTCCGGC
>JAUCQE010000323.1 GCA_030372865.1 Pyrinomonadaceae bacterium | reverse complement strand
TTCGGAACTCGTCGGCAGCGTCAGATGTGTATAAGAGACAGACGACGTGCGACGGTAGCGGTCGCACCAACGCTCAGACCAACGGCGACGGCATAGATCAGTGCAAGTACCGATTCCGTAAGCCCGACCACCGCGACCGCCTCCGCCCCAAGCTTCGCGACAAAGAACGTATCGACGATAGCAAAAAGTGCTTCCATCGACATCTCGAGGATCATCGGAATGGCGAGAATTATCAGGCCGGGAACAAGCGGCCCCTGCGTGAAATCGCGCGAGGTGCCGACGAACGCCTCGCGAAGCACCCCAAAAAATGAATTATCTGCAGCCGTCAAAGACGGCTCTTGACGCTCAAATGACATATAAAAACCTGTATGAAAACGAAAACCGCGGTGCGAGGTGCACCAAAGGGATACTCAAACGCGAAAGGCTTTTCGCGGAAATGAGCGCGATCAAGAGGATGAATTAGAGATGTACTAGACGCATGATTCTGACAACCTTAACACATCGCATTGCGGATGTGTCAATCTTTTTTTGTCACGGCAAAGATCGCCGATGTTCGGTGCCTCGATAATTCAACGCGTACTTCCGCGTGCAGTTGGATCATTCAGCACTACAAACAAAATACGCAGGCGCGTGGTCGAATGGGACAGGCGGTAGTCGATCGCCGACTATTTTGCATAGTATCCGGGCCGTGCCCGAACGCGCAGCCCGGGTTTTGACGGCAGCTCGACACGGATGCTCCGCCATGCGCCGTCGCGGCGGCTGTTCGCGGGTTCGTATCCGATGCTGTACACGCGCCCGACATCCTTGAGCACGCGGCCGTAAACTTCCTCGAGTTTCTCAAGCTCTTCCGCACGGTAAAAGTTCCCGCCGCTCTCGTCCGCCAATAGCTGCAATGTCCGCCGCGCATCGGCGTAAAGCCGCGCGTCTGCCTCGTCCGTCTCGGTGTCGAGATATATCGGGAATACCGAGAACGAACCGTTCCTGACCTCTTCGACCAGGTCGGCAAAAAGCGTCTGCGAGCCGAACCGCGGAATGTACGTCAAAGCGTTCTCGGCCCCGTCGCTCATCAAGACCACGGCCTTTCGCCGTTCGTCGGATGAGTTTTTCCGAAGCATGTCGAATGAAGAGGCAAGGGCGTCCCAAACATGTGAGGCACCGAAACCTTTGATCTTCGAAACGCGTCCCAGGAGTTTTTTCTTGTCGGATTCCAGTTCGACAACGACCGTCGGCTCGCTCGTGAATGTAACGATCGCGACGCGGTCAACCTCCCGCTTCATCTCAATAAACCGCCGTGTCGCCCGCCGGATCAGGCCGGTCTTTCCGGCGGTCGATCCGGAAAGATCGAGCAGCAGGACGATGTCGAACGGCGTATCCGACGAATTGAACGAGACTATCTTCTGCTCCGCTCCGTCTTCGAAAATTCGGAAATCCTCCGCCTTCAGCTGCTCGGTCTCAGCACCGTAAACCGTCGCGTCGACGCGAACGAGGGCGGTATCAACACGCACCGCGGGCTCTTCCGCTTCGTCGGCCCGCAGCAGATCTTTCGCCGCGTCGTTCTGCACCGGGTCCGCGGTTTCGACCGGCACACGACGCGTCCGTGCCGTTGATCGGATCAAAGGCTTCTTCGCGATCAACTGCATCCCGCGAAGGTTCTCCTTGAACGGGATCATTCCGTACTCGGTCCGCCATTCGTCCGCTTTTTCTTCTGATAGCATCGGCCAGAGGGTCAGGAATCCATCGCCAGCAACCGCCTGCGTGCCGAAGAGCTGTGAAAGGCCGAGCGTGACGCGGAGCCGGTCGATGAACGTCGCGAGTTCGATGTCCTTTCGTATCCGGCCCTTATCCACGGCTGCGTTGATTATCGGCAACAGCCGCACCTGAAGGTCGGCCGGGAAATTCATCTTCACCAGTGCGATCCACGCAGAAGCAGCGTCCGCTCCAACGCTGCTTATCACGGGCCACGGCTGGCTCCGCAAGATCTCGCACATCCGGGCAAGCTGGGCCCCACGCGGTTTGGCCGGCGGAGACTCGCCATCCTGCCGAAGCCGCGGTGCCAGTGTTTCCGCGTTAAGCTCACGATGAAGTTTTAGTATCTCGTCCTGAAGTGCGGTGTTTAGCGGCGGCGTGATATCGGCGCTTGCCGATGCCGTAAGTTCCGAAATGCGTTCCGGCGAGAGACAGACTTCCTGTGAATGTCCCGCGAACGCGAAAATGCAGACGAAAGCCGCGAGCACGCCGGCCCTGATCACAATTCGCATTCGGAATTTAACGTCCATCTCGGTCTTTCAATCGCTACATCAAACGTTTATATTCTTATTTTGCTCGTATGAAGATAGCGGTTGCAATGAGCGGCGGCGTCGATAGCTCGGCGGCGGCCGCATTATTAAAGGAGCAGGGGCATGAACTCGTCGGCTTCACGATGCAGCTGTGGAACCAGCGGCGTCTGATAAATACCGACGAGAACGGCGACCCGTTGCCCTCTCGCTGCTGCTCTTTGGATGATGTTTACGATGCACGCCGCGTTGCCGAAAGTCTCGGGTTTCCGTTTTATGTGCTGAACCTCGAACGCGATTTCGACCGCGATGTGGTCGAGCCGTTCGTTCAGAGCTATCTTTCCGGCGAAACGCCGATCCCTTGCGTTGCCTGCAACTCGCGTCTGAAGTTCGCATCGCTCGACCGGATGGCCGTGAGCCTCGGCTGTGACAAGGTCGCGACCGGCCATTACGCACGCGTCGAATATGACGAGGCGGCGGACCGCTACCGCCTATTCCGCGGCCGCAACCATTGGAAGGACCAGAGCTATTTCCTCTGGGAACTGACGCAGGACCAGCTTTCCCGTGCTTACTTCCCGCTCGGCGACATGCTCAAGAGCGAGGTCCGCGACATCGCCCGAAACGCCGAGCTTTACACCGCCGAAAAGCAGGAATCGCAGGAGATCTGCTTCGTGCCGGACGGCAAGTATTCCGAATTCATCGACCGCTTTCTCGCTCACGAGGGCCGCGAGGGCGAGATCCCCGAGGGCGGCGAGATCGTAAACTCAGCCGGGCAGAAACTCGGCGAGCACACCGGCATTCACCGCTACACCATCGGCCAGCGTCGCGGCCTCGGCATCGCGCACGAAAAGCCGCTCTATGTCGTGCAGATCGAGCGGGCAAGGAATCAGATAATCGTGGGCGAGGCGGACGAGCTTGAGTCGATCGAGTTCACAGCGAAAGGCGTTAACTGGGTCGCGTTCGATGATCCGGCCGAACCCGTCCGCGCTCTCGTGAAAGTTCGCTATCGCCACGACCCCGCCCCGGCGACGATCCATGCACTGCCCGACGCACACGCACGCATCGTCTTCGACGACCCGCAGCGAGCCATTACGCCCGGCCAGGCGACCATCTTCTACGACCTCGCGACCGGCGAAGAGGTCGTCGGCGGCGGCTGGATCATAAAGGAATAATGAAAATATGACAAAACCGAAAAAGCGGCCGAGCAAATCGGCAAAGGCAGCTCAGAAGATCTTAAGCGATTCAAAGCTGCTGAACGA
>JAUCQE010000322.1 GCA_030372865.1 Pyrinomonadaceae bacterium | reverse complement strand
AGATCTGAGCCTGTTACCAACTGCGATATGCGAACAGCTCAAGCGGTCGCTGCTGATCGTCCGCACGCAGATAGACAACGAGGGTGCGATACTCGCGGCGAACGATTGGGATGTGACGCTAAGGGCGACGGACCATTACAGCTATCTCTGGACACGCGACGGCGCTTTCGTTGCGAACGCCCTGGACCTTGCCGGCTATTCGCACCTGACGCGAAAGTTCTTCGATCTCTGCGGCCGCATCGTCCACCCAAACGACTATTTCCTGCAGAAATACAACAGCGACGGGACGGTCGCCTCGGGCTGGCACGCGGCGTGGGACATACACACGGGAACGCCGCTTGTTCCGATACAGGAAGACGAGACCGGGCTTGTGCTGTGGGCTCTGTGGGAACACTACGACCGCTATCGTGATATCGAATGGGCCCATCGGCTGTACCGAAAAATGACGATCCCGTGTGCGGATTTCATGGCAAATTTCCGGCACGCCGAACTCGGCCTGCCGAAGCCGAGTTGGAACCTCTGGGAAGACCGCCGGGGCATTCACACGTTCACCGTTGCGACGGTGATCGCGGGGTTGAAGGCGGCTGCGAACTTTGCCGAATTGTTTGCCGAGCACGACCGGGCCGCGCGATACCGCACCGCTGCCGAGAGCTTTACCGCGGCGATGCGTGAACACCTTTACAGCAGCGAGCTTGGAAGATTCCTTCGGTCGCTGCAATTCCACGGCGACACGCATTACGAGGCCGACGCGACGGTCGATGCCTCGATGTTCGCGGTGTTCTACCTCGGCTGTTTTGCGCCGGACGACCCGATGGTCGTCGGGACGATGCGGGCGATAGAGGAAAAGCTTTCGGTGCCGGGCGGCGGCATTGCCCGTTTCGAGAACGACCCGTATATGCGGTCGGCCGATTCGATCATTGGCAATGCGTGGTTCATATGCACGCTATGGCTTGCGGAATACTACATCGCCGCCGCGAAGACCGCGGCCGACCTCGAGCCCGCAGAAAAGCTGCTGCTGTGGACGGCGGAAAAGGCACTGCCGTCGGGGGTTCTCGCCGAACAGCACGATCCGGTAAAGAATTTGCCGGTGTCGGTCTCGCCGCTGACGTGGTCGCATTCTACCTTTGCCGCGACCGCATTGAGTTACCTGGAACGGATTCGCGAACTAGGTGTGAACTAACGTCTTCCGTCCCTTTTCCCCCATCGTCACCGCTGTTATAGAATCAAGTAAATGAGAAGAGCAAAGATACTTGCGACGCTCGGTCCTGCGTCAAACACCGAAACTACAATCAAAGCAATGATCGAGGCCGGCATGAACGCCGTCCGGATCAATATGTCACACGGCACTCACGAAGAGCACGCCGCGACGATCGCCCATGCCCGCTCGGCCGCCCAGAAACTCGGCGTGCCGCTGGCTGTGCTGGTCGACCTTTCCGGCCCGAAGATCCGCACGCGTCACCTTGAGAACGGCGACCAGGTCGAGCTTGTCGCCGGCGAGCAGTTCATAATCACGAACCGCGACATCGCCGGGAACGAGAAAGAGGTCGGCACGAACTTCAAGGAACTGCCGACGGTGGTAAAGCCAGACGACAAAATATTGGTGGACGACGGAGCTCTCGAGCTTAGGGTTGAAACAGTGACCGAGACCGACGTCACCTGCCGCGTTGTGGTCGGCGGATGGCTCAAGGAACGCAAAGGCATCAACCTGCCGAACACGCATCTGCCGATACCGTCGATGACCGAAAAGGACCACGTCGATCTTGAGTGGGCAATGGAGCAGAACGTCGACTACATCGCGCTTTCGTTTGTGCGGACGGCCCAGGACTGCCGCGAGGTAATCGACAAGATCAAGCAGTTGAACAAGCGCGAGATGGGCAGGCCGTTGCTGGTCGCAAAGATCGAAAAGGCCGAGGCGATCGAGAATCTCGAGGAGATCGCGCACGAGACGGACGGGCTGATGGTCGCCCGCGGCGATCTCGGCGTCGAAACGAGCGTCGAGGACGTGCCGGTATATCAGAAACGCATCATCGAGCGTGCCGTGGCGAACGATAAATTCGTAATAACGGCGACGCAGATGCTGCAGTCGATGATCGACAGCCCGCACCCGACGCGTGCCGAGGCCTCGGACGTCGCGAACGCGGTTTGGGACGGCAGCGACGCGGTGATGCTGTCTGCCGAGACCGCAGCGGGTTCGTATCCGGTCGAGACGATCAAGACGATGGCTCGGATCATCGACTCGGCAGAGACGATCAAGCCGGAACAATTAAAGAAACCCGTTAAATTCTCGCTCCCGCCGTCGGGCCGAACGAGCCAGGCACTCTGCAAGGCAGCCGCACACGCTGCGAAAGAGGTGCTGACGGAAAAGATCGCAGTCTTTACGGAATCGGGGCTGATGGCACGGAGGCTTTCGTCGGTGAGGTCGGGGCTGCAGACATTTGGCCTGACGACATCGCAGGATGCCTATAACCAGCTTGCGCTGATCTGGGGCGTGAAGCCGTTCGTCCACGAGGTCTCGTGGGCAACGACGGAGCTGCTCAAGATCGGCGAAAAGACGCTGGTCGAAGCGGGCGTCGTCGAGGCGGGCGAAACGCTCGTGATGATGGCCGGTCGTCTCTCGGGCCTCGGGCTTTCAAGCTCGGTCGTCGTATGGACGATCGGCACCGATGTTCCGCGACGCTAGGCTTACGCGACCGCGGTGCCGAAAAGCTTGCCGACGAGGGCGGTCACGATCATCGCGATCGCTCCCCAAAACGTGACGCGAATCGCACCCTTCAACGGGCTCGCTCCGCCGGCACGTGCAGCTATCGCACCAAGCACCGCAAGAAAGAACAGCGAACCCACTGCGACAGCCGGAACGACCGCCGCCCCGTCGGTGAACGCCGCGAGCGAGAGCGGCAGCGCGGCACCGACGGCGAAACTCACGGCAGAAAATACCGCCGCCTGAACCGGCCGGGCACGCAGTTCCTCGGAAATGCCGAGCTCGTCGCGCGCGTGTGCTGCGAGGGCGTCGTGGGCCATAAGCTGGTCAGCAACCTCACGCGCAAGCTGCGGTGAAAGCCCGCGTTGTACGTAGATGCCGGCGAGTTCCATCCGCTCGCCCTCGTCGTCCACCTCAAGCTCTTTCCGCTCGCGTTCGAGGTCGGCCTTTTCGGTGTCGGCCTGTGAATAGACGGAGACGTACTCGCCCGCCGCCATCGACATCGCACCTGCGACCAGGCCCGCGAGTCCCGCGATCATGATCTCACCGCGGTCCGCATTTGCGGCGGCGACGCCGATAACGAGGCTTGCTGTCGAA
This sequence comes from Pyrinomonadaceae bacterium, assembly GCA_030372865.1. Lineage (GTDB taxonomy): Bacteria > Acidobacteriota > Blastocatellia > Pyrinomonadales > Pyrinomonadaceae > OLB17. Next base: position 3,641 of record JAUCQE010000322.1, on the reverse strand, counting down.
ACGATGCCGTCGTTTGCACCGAGCACGGCCGCACGCAGCCAGCCGATGCGTTCTGTTCTGTGTGATTCGCTGTGACGCATAGTAAGGGTTCTCGCGTCGCCCGTGAACTTATTGGTGGAACCTTGAAGGAACGTTCTCGCGGCCCCAGCGGAGCGTTTTGCTCATCCAAAGAAGTTCGTCGAGAAATCCCGTGACGCGGCTTTCGTAAGCAGTATCGAGGAGTTCGCCGCTTTCGTCAAACTTGCTGCCGATCTTGGGGAAATTCAGGTCGGTGAAAGTAGCAGCAAGCCCGAGCTCGCGTACGACGGGGAGCATCGCTTCGATAACGCGTGTGCCACCCCACGGCCCGGCGGAAACTCCGACGAAGGAGACGGGCTTGTGGATATACTCTTTCAGGAGAAGGTCGAGCACGCTTTTGAGAATGCCCGGATAGCCGTGATTGTATTCGGGAGTTACGATAATCAGCCCGTCAGCATGCTGCATCGCGGACTGCCATTCGGGAAATTGCGAGGCCAGCCCGGTGCCGTAGTCGTCGGTCGGAAGGTGGAAGTCGCGGACGTCAAAATACTTCGCCTCGACGCCGTCGCGTTCGCTTAGTTTGCCGAAGACCCATTTCGCGGCGGCCTCGCTCTTGCGGTCTTTGCGGTTGGTGCCGAGAATCAGCGGGATGAAGAGTTCTTTTTCCATATCGGTCTATTCCGGCTTTCGTTCGAGCATCGCAGCCATCTTCGCACGGACCACATCCATCGCCTTCAGCGGCCGGACCATCACCTTCATTTCTTTGATCGTGCCGTCGCCGCCGAGCGAGATGATGTCCACGCCGTTAACCTCAATGCCGTCGATCTCGACCTTGAACTCGAGCATCACTTCGTGGTCGCTAGAGATCTCGCGAACATATTCGAAAGTGTCGTTAAGCAGCACGTGGAAGGCAGCGGTCAGGTACATCGCGGTTATCCGCTTTCCAGCTTGGGGCGTGTGAACGACCGGCGAATGAAACACGACGTCTTCGGACAGAAGCCCCGGCAAGGCCGCGAGGTCGCGTTCCTTCACCATCCGGTGCCACTCTTTAAGGAATTCTTCCATCGATCTAGGATAAAAAAACGGAGCAGCGTTCGCTACTCCGTTCCCAAAACCTGTGCAACCGTTTCTTTCTTTAGGCCCTTGCCCTTTCGGTTGTTGAAATCGTTAAGTGATATCTGCGGGTCACGCCAGGAGTCGAGGTGGCCGACCTGATGGACGCATTGTATAGTGCACGTCGGGGCACACCATTTCTCAGTGATATACTCGCGTTCCATGTCGGCATGCGTGTATTCGAGCAGCGGAATCCCCGGCGTTCCACGCTGCTGCGAGCACCAGCTGACGATGCCATTCTCGTCGATGTAGAGATAGCGTGCACCGGCACGGCATCGCCACTCATATTCTTTCCCTTCGACAAGGTTGTCCTGGAACCAGTTCCAGCGTGCGTATGATCGCGCACCTTTCGATTTGATCTCGTGGTAGACCTCTTTGTCGCGTTCGGTCAGTCCCTTGTTAAGGCCCATCTCGTCGTGGATCACACCGACCGTCGATGAAAAGCCGAGTTCGCGGGCACGGTTCGCGATGATCAAAGCCTCTTCCGGATTTGCGACACCGCCGCCGACGACCGAATTGATGTTGACCTTGAACTTCGCGTGGTCGCGAAGGTTCACAAGCTTTGCATCGAGCACCTTGAGGCTCTTCTTGGAAACCTCGTCGGGGTTTACGTTGTCGATCGAGATCTGGAGATAGTCCAAGCCCGCTTCGTTCAGCTTTTTGATCTTGTCGACCTGAAAGTAATAGCCGTTCGAGATCAGGCCGGCGATCATTCCGTGATGCCGGATGCGGGCGATGATGTCGTAGATCTCGGGATGCATCATCGGTTCGCCGCCGGAGATGGTGATCACCGAGCTGCCGAATTCGGCCAGCTTGTCGATGCGCTTCAGCATCACGTCGATCGGCACCGGATCGGACGTCTTGTCGTACTCGTTGCAGTAGGTGCAGGAAAGATTGCACCGACGCATCGGCACGATGTGCACCAGCACCGGATGCTTCGTCGAGGCGAAGGCACGAACCGTGTGCCGGACGCCGCGGGTAAATCTGCTGAAACTGCTCGCCTTGGGCATAATTGCTGAACTTTAGCTGTAATTAGAATTAGAGCCTAAACGCTTGATTATAGGCAGTCGGCCGACGCTTTTCAAACCCGCAAAAAAGCCCCGGACCGATGCCGGGGCTTCCTTTTGAGCTAAAGGTCACTTCGGGACTATGCTTCGACCTTCTTCGCGTCCTTCGGTATCGTCACCTTGAACGAAGCACCGTCTATCTTGACGTTCTTTTCGAGGCCCGAAAGAAGGACCGTGGTCGTGTCGTCGTTCTTTTCAACGACCATCGTCTGGACCGGCATTCCGTTCACATCGACCCAAACTTCTGCAGATTTGAAGCTCTGCGGCGTTTTCGGCGTCAGCCTGAGGTGCCAGGTCTCGACACCGCCCTTAACGGTCGCCTTGCCGACGTATACAGCGTCGAAATTTTTACGAAGCTCGGCACTCGACATATTGATGAACGCGAGTGCGTTTCCGCCCTTTGCATTGCCCTTGGCCGACTTGGTCGAGCCCGTGACATATTGCTTCAGATTCGGGCGATAAAGAACATACTCGCCCTTGAATACCGCGAGGGTCTCGACCGGTTTGACCCAGTCGATGCGGACATACGGATCGCTCTTTCGCTGCGGAAGATAGATCACCTTTCCCTCTGTCGTGTCGGTTACACCGCCGAGCTGCGAGTTCATCTTGACCATCGTGACGTTTGCCCTGAGGGACGTCAACGCCTTGTTGTGGTCGTTCATCCGCTTATATATGTCGTTGATCGTCGCCTGGCCGTTTGCGTCGACCGGACCGGCCGCACCGAACACCACCGCAACTATCGCGGCAAAAAGGCCTTTCTTTAAGAGATTATTCATAAAAACTTACTCCCCTTATAAAAAGTGTCGGAGCCCTGTCGGGTCCCAACACTTGAATTGCACGAGTTCGTTGGACTATCTGATGTCTATCTCGTAGATCTTCTCGCCCCGGGCATTCTGCCGCTCTCTCGTCCCAACCACCACCGCCGCCGGATTCCCGCTCAGCTCCCTGACCTTTTGCTCAAGCACGGCCCGGTCGCCAGAATAATCAGATGCCTGCAAGATGATCCGCGATGTCCGATTCTCAAGCCTTTCGCGCTTATCGAACCACGTCTTCGGGGTCAGGAAAATGAATGCCACGATCAAGAGGCAGAAGATCACGTAAACGGACGTTTCACGGCCGTAGTCCCACATGATCACTCGCTTTAATCGTCCCATCTCGGCTTAGGCTATCAATTTTCTACCACACGCCCGTCACGCATCCGTATCGTCCTGCTGCAGGCGGCCGCCGCCTCAGGGTTGTGCGTGATCATAATGATCGTCTGGTTGAATTCCTCATTAAGCTTACGGAACATATCCAGAACGATCTGCGAATTCTCGGTGTCGAGATTGCCGGTCGGCTCATCGGCCAGGATGATCGCCGGGCTGTTGATAATGGCACGGGCCAACGCAACACGCTGCTGCTCTCTCCTGTCTCTTATACACATCTGACGCTGCCGACGAGTTC
>JAUCQE010000321.1 GCA_030372865.1 Pyrinomonadaceae bacterium | reverse complement strand
ACCGAGAACAGCGTGCCCAAAAGGATCACCTGCGTAAAAAGAAGCACGAACCAAAGGATCATCATAGTGCGGAACTTGGCGTCGATCTCGTCGGTGCGTTGGTTCATAGCCTCAGACTGTAGCCTCGATCTCCTCTTCGAGCAACTGGCGACGGTAAAGCTCGGCGTATTCGCCGTCGAGCGCGACGAGTTCGTCGTGCGTGCCGCGTTCGATTATGCGGCCCTCGTCGAGCACGCAGATGAGGTCCGCATCGCGGATGGTCGAAACGCGGTGCGAGACGATCAGCGTCGTGCGGCCCTGCCGGACATCGCGAAGATTATGCAGGATGCGTTCCTCGGTGTAGGTGTCGACCGCCGAAAGCGAGTCGTCGAGGATAAGGATCCGCGGGTTTCGCATGACGGCACGGGCGAGTGCCGTCCGCTGTTTCTGGCCGCCTGAGAGCGTGATGCCGCGTTCGCCGACGAGCTGTTCGTATTTGTTCGGGAAGTCTTTTATGTCGTCGGCAAGCCCGGCGATCTCGGCGGCCTTTTCGACCGAGATCGGGCCACGTTGGCCGTCTTTCTGCGGTTCGTCATCGACGCCGAATGCGATGTTTGCGCCGAGCGTGTCGCTGAAGAGGAACGTTTCCTGCGGTACGAAGCCGATGGCACGGCGAAGCTGGCTGAGCGGGTATTCGCGGATCGGGATGCCGTCGATCTTTACCGCGCCCGCCGGTGCGTCCAGAATACGCGGGACGATCATCATCAGCGTCGATTTGCCGCTGCCGGTCGGGCCGACGAAGGCGACCGTCTGCCCGGGCTCGATCTTGAGGTCTATGTTCGCAAGGACGTTCTTGCCGTTGTAGGCGAAGGCGAGGCCGCTGAATTCGATGCCGCCCTTGATCTTCGGCTGCTCGCGGATGCCTTCGGCATCGCGGATCGCGGGCTCGGTCTCGAGCACGGCGTTGAAACGCTTAAGGCTCGCGGTGCCGCGTTGGTAGAGGTTCACGACGTACCCGAGTGCGATCAGGTACCAGATCATCCGCTGCAGGTAGAGGATGTACGAGGTGAAATTGCCCGCCGTTATCTCGCCGTTGACCGCCATCGGCACCCCGACCGCGACGATGATCACGAAGCCGAGGCCGATAAAGAAATAAAGCAGCGGCCGCGTCGCCGCTGAGAACTTTACAAGCTGCAGATTGCGTTCGGCGTAATGTTGGTTCAGCTTCTGAA
>JAUCQE010000320.1 GCA_030372865.1 Pyrinomonadaceae bacterium | reverse complement strand
CGGATACCGTTCGATCTGGTCGATGACGAGGAAGAAAATTAAAAACGCGTCGCCGATGAACGGGACGCGTTTTTTGTTTGGTATTTGAAGCCGGTTATTTTGTCTTGCCGGGCTTCGCCGCGGCCTTCTTAACCGCAGGCTTTTTCGCCGGTGCTGCCGTCTTAGCCTTAGCCTTAGCGGGCTTCGCGGCTTTCTGAGCGGTCGAACGGGGTTCCGAAGCCTTGGCCGCGGTCTTCGCTCTGCCGTTCGCTGCCGGGTTCAGCATTGCCGACCAGCGATATTCCGGGGCTTCCCAGCCTTCCTCAAGCTTCTTCAGCACGAGATCCGTCATGTTCTCGACGATCCAGTTGTGGTTGTATTCGCCGACCGATGCGAGTTCCGCGTCCGGTGCCGGGTTCATGAAGTCGATCGCGTACGGAATGCCGTCCTTGATCGCGAACTCGACGGTGTTCAGGTCATAGCCCAACGCCTTGCAGAGCGTGATGACGTCTTTCTCGACGCGGGCGTGAAGTTCGGGTGTGAGGTAATTCTCGATGTTCACATACTGCATCCCGCTCAGGTACGGCTTCGATGGGTCGTACGGCATGATCAGGACCTTTTCCTGCCCGACGCAGTAGCACCGGACGAACTGGTCGTATTCGATGCCTTCCTGCAGCGTCATGCAAAGCGTCCCGGACTGGTTGTACTCGGTCCAGAGCTCTTCAAGCGAGTTGATCTTCGAAACGTTCTTCCAGCCGCCGCCGTCGTGCGGCTTGAGGAACGACGGGAAGCCGACGAAGTTGATGATACCTTCCCAATCGATAGGGAACTCGAGGTTGCGGAGCGATTCGCTTGTGATGTCCTTGATATAGGCATGCTGCGGCAGGAGGACCGTTTTCGGAACGGCGACGCCGAGCTTTTCAGCCAGGGAATAGTTAAAGAACTTGTCATCCGCCGACCACCAGAACGGGTTGTTGATGATGTATGTACCCTCGAGGGCCATACGCTTCAGCATCGCCCGGTAATAGGGCACCTCATGCGAGATGCGGTCGATGATTATGTCGTACTTCTTCTCCATGTCGTGCCGGATGCCGCCGACAGTGACCATTTCAGCGACGACCTTGCCCTCGCCCTTTTCATTAATGCGTTTGATTATAGATTCGGGAAACGTCACTTCGCGTCCCACAAGTATTCCAACACGTTTCATAATTATTACGGCCCTATTAAATGTAAGATTGCTATTGCCAACAGTTCAAAATCCTAAATTTTAATTGATATCGCAGGTCTCGGCAAGGGATAGGCGGGTACTTTTAGCGGACGCAAAAAGGCCCGGCCGCGTCGGCAAACGCTGGCCGGGCTATTACGGAGGAAAAAAAACCGCCGGCTAGCGGTTTCCTTCTGGCAAAAGCTGATAATTTCCCATCTCGCGATTGTACGCGTCGAGCTGGCCGACCGAGTCTGCGGTGGCGTCGAGCATCTGCTTTGTCATCGCGATGGAATCCGAAAGCTGTTCGAAATCAAGCAGCGAGAATTTCTCCGGCGTCGACATCGTGACGATCTCGTCGTTGAGGTAGCTGAAGAAGTTCTCGATAGACTGAAGCTGGCCTTCGACGAGCTTTACGCTTCGCTCGATCTCGTCGAATGAGGCGATGCGGCGTTTCAAGATCTCGACGTTCGTCTGCTGAATTCGCTTGGTCTTTTCGTCGGATCCGGCACTTTCGGCCGCACGGTACGCCTGCGAAAGCTGGTTATGGACCGCCTGGCGGTTGATGGACTTCAAATGCTGTTTGCGGCGACGGTAAACGTCGAGCAGGTCGACAAAATCTTCCCAACGCTGATCGAGAGCCCTGAGGTTTTGAGGCAATGACGCGGCACCGGTGAATTTCTTGTAGTTGTCCTGGATCTTTTCCTTAAGCCAGCGGAGATACTCGACCGCTTCGCGTTCGCGCGGCGTAAACGTCTTGATCAGCTTTTCGCGGTTCGATTTTGCCAGCTGGAACATACGGTCCCGTTCCCGCTTCTGGACCATGTCCCGGTAGAAGGGAAGGTTTGGGACGATCACAATGTACGCGATCTCGGCGATCAACGCGATGAGCAGCGGTACAACACTACCTGTGTACGCAGCAGCAACGGCAAAGCCGGCCAAGCCCCAAAAGTTGACCGGTTCTTTGACGGCCTCTTTGAGGTAGCTGGTTTGAAACTTCTCTAAACTCTGCTGGTACTTTGCCAGGTCAGCCATAAATCAGTAGATGCTGATATCTGAGGGGACGTTTAATGGAAACGCCCGGGAGCTAATTCTTCATCTCGTTCGCTTCCGTTTCGATCACCTGATCGAGCAGTTCTTCCTGCTGCGGTGCCTGCGAACCTGCACCGATCTGTCGTCCGGCGGCATTTGATGAGCCGGAGCCGAGAAGGCCCATCTGCTGTTTGTACTCGAGCAGCTTGTCCTGCAGCTGGATGTCCATCGCCTCGCGTTCGATGTCCTGCATTTGCGAATCGACCGAGCTTGCACCGAGCTGAAGCTTTGCTTCGGCGGCGGCGACACGGCGGTCGATCTTCTCACGCATTTCGTTGAAGGTCGATGCGTCGTCGCCGATGTTGAAGGTCTCCATCGTCTGGGCGAGCTGCTCCTGGAGCTTAGCCTGCTTCGCCGCGGAGATTAGCTGCATCGCCTCGGCGGTGCGCTTCTTCATGTTAAGGACGTAGTTGTCGCGGGCTTTGAGGGCCTGCTTGGAGGTCTCGGCGGCCTGTTCAAGCTGCATGTCGGTCCGCGAGAGATCGATCTGAGCCTGCTGAAGCTGGCCGATGTAGGCGGTCGCGATGTCGTCGCGGTTCATTTTTACCGCCGCCTTGATCTTCGAATCGAGGTCGACGACCTGTTTTTCGAGGTTCTCACGGTTCTTCGACAAGAGGCGTTCGGTGGCCATTACCTGGGCAACGGCGTTGTTCAGCTCAGGGACGCGGTCACGCATATCCCGGATGGTCTGCTGCAGCACGAGTTCGGGGTTCTCGATCTTGTCGAGAGCCGCTCCGGTGCTTGCCCTAAATACCCTGGTTATTCTCGCCCACAATCCCATTTTAACTGTCCGCTCCTAAAATCGGTGATAAAAGAACTTTCGCCACATCCTCTACGACGTGCCGGTGCACAAAGTTGCAAAATACGAGACAAGTATAACAGGAATTTGAAATTAGTGAATAGGAAGTTTGACAATTGGCGACGCCGTATTTTGTTTCTTAAATCAACGGTTTAAGCATATTATTGGGGTGCATATTAACCCGTAAACTGGCGACTAAGAATGCAACAGCTGATAAACGATCTCGACCGGGAACTCTTGGAAAACCGCCGTTTTGACCGCGGGCTGTTCGAAGAACTGTCTGCGAGGCAGATCGAACTCGGGATTTCGCATGCCGGAAAGCCGATATGCCCGTTCCTGAGGCCGTATTTTCTGCAAAGGAGCCGGTATCTAGAGATCCGAAAAGCAGCCGGAATACTGACGCAGGCCTTCGAGCGGCTTGCCGCGGCGGCTTTGGAGGATGCGAGCATCAGCGCAAAGCTCGGGCTTTCAGAAAAGGAAGTGCGTTGGGCGAGGCTTGAGCCGGGATATGCGGCCGCGTCGGTCAACAGCCGGCTCGACACGTTCCTGAGTGCCGATGGGTTCAAGTTCCTCGAATACAACGGCGAAAACCCGGCCGGAGTCGGCGACCAGCCGGCGCTTCATTCGCTTTTAGAAATGGTGCCGGAAGTAAACGCATTTCTCGCCGCGAACGATCATCACCGGCCGCAGCCTCAGGAGGCTTTGCTTAATGCTCTGGATAACGCGTATCGGGAGTTCGGCGGGAAGGAGGCAATGCCACAGATCGCGATCGTTGATTGGAAAGGCGTCGCGACCGGTGCCGAGTTCGAAATTTTGCGCGAGTTTTTTGAATCACGCGGTTATCCGTCGGCGATATGCAGCCCGGAAGAGATCGAGTACAGCGGCGGAAAGCTGCGGGCGGGCGATTTCAACATCGATATCTTTTATAAACGAGTCATCATTCACGAATTTCTCGAACGCTACGACGAGACACATGCATTGTACCACGCGATCCGTGACGGTTCGGTCTGCATGGTCAATTCGTTCCGGTCGAAGATCGCGCACAAGAAGTCGAGCTTTGCCGTTCTTTCAGACCCGGCGTACGGCCGCCTGTTTACGGAAGAGCAGCAGCGAACGATCGCGGAGCATATTCCCTGGACCCGAGTGGTTGCCGACGAGAAGACAAGTTTTCGCGGAGAGCAGGTCGGTCTGTTCGAATTGCTGCGGAGCCGACGCGAACTTTTTGCTCTGAAGCCGAACGACGATTACGGCGGACACGGCATCTCACTCGGTTGGGAATCGACCGAGCAGGAATGGGACGACGCAATCGAAACCGCCCTCCGCTCGCCCTATGTCGCACAGGAGCGAGTTCCGGTCGAGATGACCGAGATACCTGCCTTCGAAGACGGTGAGGCACGCATGGCAAAGCTGCTGGTCGATTTTGACCCATTCCTTTTCCGTGGGCATGTGGACGGCGGGATGGTCCGTTTGTCGTCAAACTCGCTCGTGAACATCACGCAGGGAGGCGGCGAAACCGGCCTTGTGGTGCTCAATGATTTTTGATCGGCAGTTTCGTCGCGTATCATTACGGGTTGCCGCCGCTCACCCGTCGGTCAAATACCAAACAGCTTAACCGTGCAAGAAATTGAGAACACAGACGTTCCCAAGATATGACGTGCTCCTCGCGTCGCTCGAGAACGAGCAGATCAAAATACCCTGGGAACTAAAACCGTGATGAAACAACTGACCACTTCGATCATTCTTCTTTCGATCTATTTGAGCGTTATCGCTCCTTTCGGTACAAGAGCACAGATACTGAGTAAAACGATGGCCGACAAGACCCAAAACACACCGCCTGGGCTGCAGTTTCGCTTGAGCGAAGGTGTCGAAGGCGCGGACGGCAGGGAAAAGCAGCCGCCCGCATCGACCGACCCGCTCTCAAACGCCGACGCGGCGAAACTGCTCGGCAGGATGCCCGCGATCAAGGCCGATCCGGATGACCAGACGGATTTCGCAAAGCGTGCGGGAACGCTGCCGGCTCCTAAGACCGGCGAGAAGATGCCGGTAAAATTCCCGGCAGCCGAGGCTCGTCCGACTCCGTCCGCTGATGGAGCGAACAGGCAACTGGAAGTGGTCAGGTTCTCGCCCGAGGGCGAGGTCTCGCTTGCTCCCGATCTTAATGTTACGTTCTCGGAACCGATGGTTGCCGTGACGTCGCAGGACCAGGCGGCTGCCTACACACCGGTCGAGCTTTCTCCTCAGATCGAAGGCCGTTGGCGATGGCTTGGAACGAAAACGCTGATGTTCGACACGGACAAGCGTTTTCCGATGGCGACGAAGTTCACCGCGCGCGTACCTGCCGGCACAAAGTCAGCAACGGGACAGGTGCTTGCGAAGGATGTCACGTGGACATTTACGACTCCGGCTCCGAAAGCGGTGCAGATGATGCCGAATGGCCAAACGACAAAGCGGGACGCGATCGTTTTTATTGCGTTTGATCAGGCGATAAATCCTGAGGCGGTGCTTCGATCGATCAAGGTAAACGCGGCGGGCAAACCGGTTCGGATTCGTCTGGCGACGGAAGAGGAAGTCAACAGTTACGGTTCCTCTACCACCTACTACGACAAGCAGTTTCAAGCAGGCCGCTGGCTGGCTTTTAGGGCAATTAACTCCGACGGGACGACAGAGAACGCGCTTCCGGGCAATTCACAGATCAACGTCTCGATCGAAAAGGGAACGCCTTCGGCCGAAGGCCCACTCGTCACGACGGCGGCACAGTCTTTCAGTTTCCGAACCTTTGGCCCGATGGACTTTGTCGAGGCACAGTGCGGCTGGCGTAAGGAAGCTTGCTCGCCATTCGAGAACTGGTCGCTGCAATTTTCAAACGCCATCGACGGCTCCAAATTCAAGCAGGAAATGGTAACGGTGACACCGGCGGTTCCGGGGCTCAAGATCTATCCGGCCGGCAACTACATCTATATTCAGGGCCCGAAAAAGGGACGAACGACGTATACCGTAAACGTTGACGGCGGCCTGACAGATATCTTCGGCCAACAGCTTGGCAAGACGGCAACCGCGACGATCAAGGTCGGTTCCGCTGAAAGCACCCTTTATTCGCAGGGCGGCCCAATGGTCGTTCTTGACCCCGCGGCAAAGCCGTCGTATTCGATCTTTTCCGTTAATCACAACACGGTGCGGATTCGCGTTCGACGTGTTACACCCAATGACTGGCACACGTATCAGGATTATTACCGCAACCAGTACTACGACGACGGCAATTTGCGAAAGCTGCCGGGAACCGTGATCTCGGACAAGACCGTACAGATCGAAAAGGTCGCGGATGAACTGACCGAGACACGGATCGACCTTGTTCCGTTTCTTGAAGGCGGATTCGGAAATCTTGTGCTTGAGATCGAGCCGACGGTTCGACGTGATAAGTATGACCGGACGCGGATCCTGACGTGGATACAGGCGACGCAGATCGGGCTCGATGCTTTTGTCGATAATCAGGAACTGGTCGGTATTGCGACCGATTTGAAGACCGGTGCCCCGCTCTCGGGGGTTGAACTTTCGATCTGGCCGGACAACGGGACTTATGGCGGCCAACTGGCGGCGAATGAGAGCGAAGAAGGCTTCCTTACTACAGCGTGGAATTGGCTTATGGGCGTCACGGGGGCCGGCGGCCCGAGTGCGGAGGCACTTGACGCGAACGGCGACGAGGTCGTGCTCGATGAGGTTGAACCGGCACAGTCACCGACAACGGGAACAAGCGGCGTTCTGCGTTTGATGCTTCCTGAAAAGGCCGCATCGAAGGGTATGAGCGTCCTGGTCGCCAAAAAGGGCAAGGATGTCGCCTTCCTTCCCGAGAACTCGGACTATTTTTGGCAGGACTACGGCAGCTGGTACAAAAAAGGGGAGGCCGATACGCTGCAGTGGTTCGTGTTCGACGACCGCCGAATGTACAAGCCGAAGGAAGAGGTTTCGGTCAAGGGATATATCCGCAAGCGTACCGCAGGCGAACTCGGCGATATCGAGAGCATCGGCGGACCGCTGACATACCAATGGTCTGCGATCGACCCGCGAAATAACGAGATCGCAAAAGGCACGATCACAACGAATGCGTTCGGCGCATTCGACTTCAAGTTCAAGCTGCCGGACAACGCAAATCTCGGATATGCTCGTGTCGAGTTTCGCGAGAAGCCCGACTTGTCGGCGGCTTATTCGCACCAGTTCCAGATACAGGAGTTTCGCCGGCCCGAGTTTGAGGTAAGCACAAAGGTCGAGACCGAGGCACCGCATCTCGTCGGCAGCAGCGCGAACGTCTCTGTCGAGGCGAAGTATTATTCCGGCGGCGGGCTGGCAAATGCCGAGACGACGTGGGTCGTTTCCGCCTCGCCGACCAATTACACGCCGCCCAACCGCGACGATTACGTATTCGGCGTTTGGGTGCCGTGGTGGCGTGTTTACGGATACGGCGGAGACCGCTATTCGCCGTCGAACTCACAGACATTCAAAGGCGTGACCGATGCCGCAGGCAAGCACGTGTTGAAGATCGACTTCGACTCCGTCAAGCCCGCAAGGCCGTACACGGTGACGGCGAATGCATCTGTCCAGGACGTCAATCGCCAGACGTGGGCAAGTTCCTCGACGCTGATGGTGCATCCTGCAGATCTGTATGTCGGCATAAAGTCGCCGCGGACGTTCGTTCAGAAAGGGGAGAAGGTCGTTGTCGATTCGATCGTTACCAACATCGACGGCAAACTGATAGCGGGCCGTGATATCGAGATCAAGGCATTGCTCAAAGACTGGACGTTCGATCAGGGTTCGTGGAAGGAAGTCACGGTCGATGAGCAGACATGCAATGTCAGATCAGCCGAGGACGCGGTGAAGTGCGAGTTCGTTGCAAAAAACGGCGGCCGCTACACGGTCACGGCAACCGTTATGGACGACCGCGAACGATTTAACCAGAGCGAAATGACGATCTGGGTGCCCGGAGGCAAAACGCCGCCGAACCGCGACGTCGAGCAGGAAGAAGTTCAGATCATCCCGAGCAAAAAGGATTTTGAGCCGGGCGATGTCGCCGAGCTTCTGGTTATCTCGCCGTTCACGCCGGCAGAGGGTATCCTGACGCTCCGCCGCGACGGTATCGTGAAGACCGAACGCTTTACGATGAAGGACTCGTCGGTAACGCTGCGGATCCCGATCGAGGAGAAATATCTGCCGAACATCTATGCACAGGTCGATATTGTCGGCTCGGCACCGCGGCAGAATGACAAAGGCGAGGTCGATCCGAAGCTTTCGAAACGGCCGGCGTTTGCCAGCGGCAATATCAACCTGCCGGTTTCGATCGCGTCACGGAAACTGACTGTGACCGCCGAGCCTCAAGATTCGACGCTCGCTCCGGGCGGCGAGACGAAGGTCGATATCCAGGTCAAGGACAGCCGCGGCGAACCGGTAGCGAACAGCGAGGTGGCGGTCGTAATCGTCGATGAAAGCGTGCTTGCATTGACGCGGTACAGCATCGCCGACCCGGCAGCGATATTCTATTCGGCACGTTCGACAGGCACTCAGGATTATCACTCGCGGAAAGACGTGCTTCTCGGAAATCCGGACGACGTTGCCCCGCCGCCTCCGCCTCCACCGCCGGCAGGTTTGGTAACTTCCGATGCGTCCGTTAGTGGCGTAGGGCGGGAACTCGCGATGGCACCCGCCGCCAAGCGAGCCGTACGTGCTGAATTGATGGCGCAGGAAGGTGAAACTCCAATAAACGTACGCCAAAATTTTGACGCCCTCGCGGTATTTGCCCCGTCGGTCAAGACGGACGGTAACGGCCGTGCGACGGTGGATGTGAAACTTCCCGACAACCTGACTCGATATCGCATCACTGCGGTGTCGGTCGACCAGGGCAAGCGGTTCGGTAAATCGGAATCGAGCATCACGGCAAAGCAGCCGCTGATGGTTCGTCCGAGTGCTCCGCGGTTCATGAACTTCGGCGATAAGATCGAGTTGCCCGTGGTCGTGCAGAACCAGACCGACCAGGACATGGCGGTGGATGTCGCGGTCCGGGGCTCGAACGTTGTGTTGACCGATGTTGCGGGCGGTTCGCCGTTGGCAGAGGTCGGCAAACGTGTGCTCGTTCGTGCGAATAGCCGCGAAGAGGTGCGTTTCCCAGCGTCTCCGATGAAGGCAGGCACGGCGCGGTTCCAGATAGCGGTCACTTCGGGCAAACACAGCGACGCCGCGGAGATCTCGCTGCCGGTTTGGACGCCGGCGACGGCCGAGGCATTCGCGACCTATGGCACGACCGACAAAAACGGTGCGATCTTCCAGCCCGTGCAGACGCCGGGAGACGTGTTTCCGCAGTTCGGCGGGCTTGAGGTCACTACCAGCTCGACGCAGCTTCAGGAATTGACCGACGCGTTCATTTACCTGACGAACTATCCGTACATGTGCAGCGAGCAGATCTCGTCGCGGATGATCTCGATCGCCGCGTTGCGTGATGTGCTGCAGGCATTCAAGGCGAAGGATACTCCGACGGCAGCTCAGCTTGACGAGTATTTCAAACGCGATATTCAGATCCTTCAGTCGCGGCAGCGTGATGACGGAAGCTTCGGCCTTTGGAAACGCGAACGTGAGCGATACGAGTATCCGTTCCTGACCGTCCACGTCGCACACGCTCTCGGCCTTGCAAAGGCGAAGGGCTATAAGGTGCCTGACGAGATGATCACAAGGGTCAAGCCGTACCTTAAGGACGTCGAGAAGTACTATCGAGGGGAATGGTACGTGTCGTCGCCCCAGGTCCGCTGGACGATCTCGGCGTACGCACTTTATGTCCGTGACATGCTCGGTGATAAAGACGCGGCAAAAGCAAAGAAACTGCTTGCCGAGGCGACGATCGAGAAGATGCCGTTCGAGGCACTCGGGTGGATCTTGTCCGTTCTCGCGAACGACCCCGGTTCGGCGGCCGAGGTTGAATCGATCAAGCGCTTTCTGTTGAACCGAACGACCGAGACCGCGTCGACGGCGAACTTCGTGACGAACTACGGCGACGGTGCGTGGCTCATCATGTACTCGAACAGGCGTGCCGACGGCGTGCTGCTTGAGGCGATGATCAAGGCCGACCCGAATAACGATCTAGTGCCGAAGCTCGTTCGCGGCCTGCTCGCACATCGAAAGAAAGGCCACTGGGGCTCGACGCAGGAGAACGTGTTCATCCTGCTCGCGCTCGATAAGTACTTCAACGCTTTCGAGAAGGTGACGCCGGATTTCGTGACGCGTGTCTGGCTTGGCAATGCGTATGCGGGCGAACAGGCATTCCGCGGCCGTTCGGTCGATTCGAACGTCCTGAACATTCCGATGTCGTACCTGACGGAACAGGGCGGAACATCGAACCTGATCCTCGACAAACAGGGTGCGGGACGGCTTTATTACCGCATCGGGATGAAGTATGCACCGACGAACCTGAAGCTCGAACCGACCGATAACGGCTTTACGGTGCTTCGTAAATACGAGGCGATCGATAATGCCGATGACGTGAAGCAGAATGCGGACGGTTCGTGGACGATAAGGTCCGGTGCACGGGTCCGCGTGCGGATCACGATGGTCGCGCAGGCAAGGCGTTATCACGTCGCACTTGTGGATAATCTGCCCGCTGGGCTGGAGATCCTGAATCCGGGGCTCGCGGTCACGGAGGCGATACCGGCCGACAACCAGCCGTCGGATATCGTCACGGTCGGAAGCCGTTCGATGGGCCGAAACTACTACTGGTGGCGGCAATACTGGTTCGAACACCAGAACTTCCGCGACGAGCGGGCCGAAGCCTTTGCCTCGCTGCTGTGGGAAGGCGTTTATAACTACAGCTACGTGACGCGAGCAACGACGCCGGGTGAATTTGTCGTGCCGCCGGCGAAGGCCGAGGAGATGTACGCTCCGGAGACCTTTGGCCGGACGGGTACGGACTTCGTTCGTGTCGAATAGCCACCGATGATCGAGCACTGGAGCCGTTCGCAGAAATGCGGGCGGCTCTTTTTCATCGCAAGGAGACGGCGTATGGTTGCCGGTTGATGTGTTAAGATTCGATGCTATGAAGCTGTTTTTCGCATTCCTTTTCTTAGCTTCGGCTGTCGCTCTGTCGGCGGGCCAAACACCGGCGGAAAAGATCTATCAGACCGAGAAGGCTTTCGAGAAAGCCGTCGCCGAGAAGGGGTTCAATGCCGGTTTTATCGAGTACCTTTCGCCATACGGCGTGATGTTTTTTCCGGAGGCGGTTAACGCCCATGAGGCATTGAAGGCGCGGCCTGCGTCGCCCGCTGCACTTACGTGGAATCCGATCCTGATCGATGTTGCGGAGAGCGGTGCCCTTGCGTACAGCATCGGAAACTCAGTGATCAAGCCGAAAGGGAAGGACGACCCTGAGACCGGTTATGGCCATTATCTTTCGATCTGGTCGCGTCAGCCTGATGGAAACTATCTGGCTGTTCTCGATGTCGGCGTGAACCATCCGAAACCCGCGTCAATCCCGACCGAATGGCGGTCGCCGGCAGCGGGCGAACCTAACAAAGATAAGATCTCTGCCGCCGATTCTGCCGTAGGTTTCTATGAAGCGGTAGAGGCGTTTGGAGTGAAAAAGGCCTACGGGACGTACCTAATGCAGGACGCCGTCGTGATGCGAAACGGTATTGAGCCCGCTTTCGGGAAACGTGCGGCGATGGATGTGATCGAATCGGAAAAACTGCGTGTTCGATTTACGAAGCGAAAGACGTTTACCGAGGCAGACAATCTTGCATACGTTTTCAATATTTACACTCTCGTAGACCGTTCCGGCGTCGAGCAGGAACGTGGAAATTTCGTACAGGTATGGAAGCTGGTGAAGGGAAAGTGGATGATCGCCGTCGATCTTCATAGCCCGATCTCGAGACGCCAGGCCAGTTAGTCAGATGACACAGCCAATAAAATCTGAACAATCGCCCAACGCCGCGAAGGTGGTCGAATTGCTTCGCCTCGAAGCGAGTGCGATCGAAGCCGCCGCTGAACGGCTCGACGCCGCACAGGTCGAAGCGGCGATCGAGATGATCCGATGCTGTGACGGCAAGGTTATCGTTATGGGCGTCGGTAAATCCGGGGTCATCGCGCAGAAGATCGCTCAGACGATGACGAGCACGGGCACGATCGCCGTGTTCGTCCATCCTTCGGATGCAATGCACGGCAGCCTCGGCGTTGTGACGACCGGTGACGTGGTCATCGCTCTCAGTAACTCCGGCGAGACCGATGAACTCGTCACACTGTTGCCAGCGATACGTAAGCGAGGCGTCGGCGTTATATCGATACTCGGCAACCTTGATTCGACCCTGGCACGGCAATCGGATGTCGTGCTCGACGCATCGGTCGATAAAGAGGCGTGCCCGCTGAATCTAGCACCAACGACGTCGACGACCGTAGCTCTTTCGATCGGCGACGCGATCGCGATGACGCTGATGGAATCGAAGGGCCTGACGCAAGAGGATTTTGCTTCGAATCACCCGGCTGGACGTTTAGGGAAGCGGCTTACGCTGCGTGTCAGGGACCTGATGCACCCGAGCCCGAACGTAAGCCCCGATGCGGGTTGGCTCGATGTCGTTAAGTCTATCTCCGACGCGGCCGTTGGTGCGGTGAATGTGATCGATTCGGAGGAGCGGCTTATTGGCATTGTCACCGACGGTGACCTGCGACGGACAATACAGCGAACACCGACCGAGAACCTCGGCGAGCTTAGAGCCATACAGATGATGACGAAAGGGCCAACCACCGTCGGGCCCGATTCGCTGGCGTATGAGGCATTGCGGCTGATGGAAGATCGGCCGTCGCAGATCTCGGTGCTTCCGGTCGTCGTGGAAGACGGCCGGTGCGTCGGTTTGCTGAGGCTGCACGATATCGTCAAAGCCGGGCTATAGATAGTACGAACAACAATCAACCGGTTTTGAACATCACACTTGGGTTAGAAATTCTCTATGCAGGCGGTTAACCATGCGTCACAAGGTATTCATTATTTTCGCGTTCTTACTTGCAGCGGCCACCTCAACGAATGCTCAGCGGACGGAGATAACGATCTCGCTGTCGGAGCAGTTTTTCGATACCGTCATAGATGCTCTCTTTCAGAACGGTGCTCCCCCCGAATTTTCGATCGCCGGGAATGCATCGCGGACAGATTTTGTTCCTGATGACCGAAGAACGTCGGTTTCGGTCACATACCCGCATTCGTTCACGCAGACCGCGTTCCGTTCATGCCGCGAATCCATTCGCCTGAGCCGTGAGAACAACGGCTGTCTCTTATACACATCTCCGAGCCCACGAGACAGCG
>JAUCQE010000319.1 GCA_030372865.1 Pyrinomonadaceae bacterium | reverse complement strand
GCTCGGAGATGTGTATAAGAGACAGGCATACAACGAGTACGTTCGGCTACTTTATTTGCACCAAGGTGACCCGAACGGCACTCCTCGGCCGGAACTTCCGCAGCCGCCGGCGCTTGATCCGGGAACGGGGTGGCAGTTTGATGCCGAGGTGGAGGGTGAATATAAGCCGGTCGATCCTCTGCGTGTTTCGTTGAGCTATCGCAAAAGCCGTTTGACCCGCGACGACAACGGCGAGATCGCATACGACACCAATATCTTCACTTTAAGGTCAACCTACCAGTTCACGCGTTTTGCTTTCGTGCGGACCCGTTGGGATTACGACACGCTTCGCTCGAATGCAAGCGGGCAATTTCTGTTCGGATGGAATCCGAATCCGGGAACGGCGTTTTACGCCGGGTACAACGACAACTTCAACTACAACGGCTTTAACCCATTCACGGGCCAGTTCGAGCCACGTTTTGAGCGGAACAGCCGTACGTTCTTCATTCGTGCGTCTTATCTCTTCCGAAAAAGCTTTTAATCATTTTCGGGGTTCGGTTTGGTCGTCGGCAACAGGGGGCTTTCGAAACCTGTTGCCGATATTTTTTTCTAAATCGAACCCACTTAATGATTTGGCTCGCTAACTGAAAAGGCGGTGTCTTTTATGAACGCAGTTTTTATTAAGCAAGTGCATAGAAAGTTCTTGTATTTGTTTAAGCATTCGGGTATAAATTAAGCGGACAAACCATTTCTCTTCGATTTACTTTTTCAATCCAAAAGGAGGCTCAATGAAACAAGCAAGAGGTTTTTTGACTCTGGTTCTGTGTCTTTCCCTTACTATCGCCGCAAACTCCGTCGCATTCGGGCAAGACGGCCGCACCGCGCTACACCGCGGGTACCGGACAGGCTATTCGGACGGCTACATGGCGGGCTATCGTGATGCTATCGATAATGCCGCGAAGGATTTTCGGCGTCACTCCGACTACTCAGAGGCAAGGCGCGCATATAATAAGGACTACGGACTCATTGAGGATTACAGCGACGGTTACCGCCAGGGATTTGAAGCCGGTTATGATACCGGTTTTGAAAAACGGTCATTCGATTCGGACGTGCCGGCAACACTCGGTAAGCGCGGAAACATTCCGGCCGCTGCCCCGGTTGCTGCCGCCGAACCTGTTGTAACCGCACCTGCCATAGAAGAACCTGCCTCAACCTCGAATGTTGTCGCACCTGAAACCTTCTCAGGTTCTGAGCCGATCGCCGCACAGCCTGCCGCGTCAGCCGAGCGGCCAGCTCAATCGGCGATCCAGAGGGTTGCGTACACTCCTAACACGGACGACCCGATCATCATAATCCCCCGCGACACCGAGCTTATTGTTGAGATCCAGGAGCCGCTGAGCACGGAAATGAACCGGATCGGCGACACGTTCACCGCGAAGATCGTCTCACCGACCGAGATCGCCGGAGCAACCATCGAAGGGCGAATCGAGAAGATCACGAAGCCGGGAAGACTGAAAAGACGGGCCGAGATGCTCCTGACGTTCGACCGAATCGTTCTCAGTGAAACGAGATGGTCGAATTTTAGTGCTATCGTGACCGAGGTCGTGCCGGTAAAGGGCGATAACGTCAAAATGGTCGACAACGAAGGTACCGCGATCGCGAAGCGGACCATCAAAGAGGACGCTGTGAAAGTTGGTGCGACCACCGGAGCGGGCCTCGGCATCGGAGCATTGACGGCCGGACCGGTAGGGGCCGCGGTCGGAGCCGGAGTCGGTGCGGCATTCGGCGTCGGAGCGGTCGTTATCGAGCGCGGAAAGCATATTCAGCTGAATCAAAACCAGCAGCTGCGAATCCGAACCGCCTATGAGACGAAGATAAGATAGGCAGTCAACGTCGCCGGGCTGCCCTTCATACAGGGCGGCTGGGAAAGCGACGGAAACACCAATGATCCGCTGTCAGGCAGTGTTCGCTTTTCTCCTTTTTCGAACACAGCCGGATGGCGGATCCTTTCGTTTGCTTTGCCACACTATCGAATAGTTGTTGCTTGTGAATGGCGAATGACTCAGATAAAATCGACGTTAGCGAACTTTTTTATACCACTATAAGGGAACAACAATAATGAGCACAGGAACAGAATCTACTGCAGCCGCCGGCCTTCGCGGAGTAGTCGCTGCACAGAGCTCGATCGGTGACGTCGACGGCGTCAACGGCGTATTGATCTACCAGGGATACGATATTCACGATCTTGCCGAGCATTCGACATTCGAGGAAGTAGTGTACCTGCTTTGGCACGGCCAGCTTCCGAAAGCTAACGAACTGGAAAAATTGAAGTCGGAATTGCGGGCGAACTACAACGCCCCTCGGGAAGTCATCGAGATGATGAAGGCGTTTCCGAAAGATGCCGATCCGATGGACGTTCTCCGGACTGCCGTTTCGTCGCTCGATTTTTACGACAAAGGCGGCCACGGGACGGATCGCGAGCACGCAACTGCAGCCGCGATCAAGCTTACCGGACAGATCGGAACCATCGCTGCTGCCTGGGATCGCATTCGAAACGGTAAGGATGTCATTGCTCCGGATCCGAGTCTTGGCATCGCCGAGAACTTCCTCTACATGCTCCGCGGTGAAAAGCCGGATGCCGATGAAGCCCGCATCTTCGACATCGCCTTGATCCTGCATGCCGACCATGAACTGAACGCATCCACCTTTACCACGCGTGTCGTTTCGGGCACTCTCGCCGGAATGTACGGTGCGGTCACGGCGGGTATCGCCGCTCTCGCGGGCCCGCTACATGGCGGTGCGAACACGAACGTGATGAAGATGCTCATCGAGATCGGTGACATCAATGCTGTTGAAGCGTGGGTTGATAAGGCACTCGCCGAAAAGCGAAAGATCATGGGTATCGGCCACGCCGTTTACAAGACCGAAGATCCGCGTGCTACATGGCTTCGCAAGTTCTCGAAGCAGATGGCGGAAAAGAAGGGTGAGTCGAAGTGGTTCGAGATGTCACAGCTTATCGAAAAGTTGATGCATGAGAAGAAGGGCATGTTCCCGAACGTTGACTTCTACTCGGCCTCTACCTATTACTTGATGGGCCTGCCGCTTGACCTCTATACCCCGATCTTCGCGGTAAGCCGCATCTCGGGTTGGACTGGCCACATTCTTGAACAATATGCGGACAACAAGCTGATCCGCCCCCGGGCAGAGTACGTCGGCCCTCGCGGACTGAAGTACGTTCCGATCTCAGAGCGGTAAAGTGAATTAAAATAAATATAAGCCGGGCTGCATTGGTTAGATCCCATGCCAGTCTCTTATACACATCTCCGAGCCCACGAGACAGCGCTGTG
>JAUCQE010000318.1 GCA_030372865.1 Pyrinomonadaceae bacterium | reverse complement strand
AGGAACTTCGCGACGCGGCTAACGCGGGCAAAGGCGTCTTCCAGGTCGGACACAACCGCCGCTACGCTCCGGTCTACGCGACGCTAAAACAACTGCTCGGCGAAGACCGTGCACACTCGGCTCACATTAAGATGAACCGCGGCGAGTTGAAGAATCCCGTCTGGACCGGCGACGTCAACGTAACGGGCGGATTTCTTTACGAGACGACGATCCATCTTTTCGACATGATGCGGGTCCAGTTCGGCGAGATCGAGGAACTCGTCGCGTACGGCTCGCAGCACGAGTATCCGGAGATCGATGAGTTCTCGATAATCTTCAAGTTCAAGAACGGTTTTCACTGCACGTTCGCTTCGTCCTCAGATGCGAGCTGGCATTTTCCGTTCGAACGCATCGAGGTCTTTTGCCATCACAGAACGATAATGACGGAGGAAATGGAACGGCTCCTCGACTCACGCGGGATGGACGCGAACTTCGAAACGCTGTCTTTCCACATGACCGAAAAGGAAGAACGCTGGGGCTACGTTCAGGAAGACCGGGCGTTCATCGATTCGATATTGAACGGAACTGAGCCGCCGGTGACCGCTGAAGACGGCTTTAAGTCGGTCGAGTTGGTCGAATCGGTATATCATGCGATCCGCTCCGGCGAACGTGTGCGTTTTGAATAGAAGGGTTGTAATATTTCGTAACAGAATGGCCTGCTTATGATCGCGTGCAGCAATTGCGGACAACAGAATACCGACGAAAGCCAGTTTTGCCGCTTTTGCGGGCACCGGATGGCTGGCCGTCAGGCAGAGAGCTACGACTTTCAACCGCCGCGGCCGTATTCCTGGAAGACCGACGAATACCAGACCCAAACCGACGCCCGTGCACGCGTTAACATTCCCGCACCTCAGCAAGTCCAACAGCCTGCCTTTCAGGGCCACGTTCAACACGCCGGCCCGCTTGCCTATGCAGGGCCGAAAGATCTTTCCGGAAATTACCGCTGTCCGTTCTGCGGCACGAACTTTCTGCCCGTAATGGAACGGCGCGTTTCAACCGGCGGATGGATCACATTCGGCATCCTCCTCGCCTTGACGGTCGTATTCTTTTGGATCGGACTACTGATGAAGGAAAACGTACCGGTCTGCCCGATCTGCAAGCGGCAGGTCTCTTAAGTTATCTTCTGTAGAAGTATCCTTTCGGGTGTTCCACCTTCACCGTCGGGTTTGTGCTCGTGACCTCGACCCGGTAGTAGCCCTTCTTCATATTCGTCGAAAGATAAGTAAGCAGAAACTGGCGATTCAAAAGGATGTTCAGCTGGCGAAAGAACGGGTCGAAACTGACCGGTGCGATGCTGCCCTGGAAGAAGGCTCGTCCGCCGGTTTGATCGACAAGACGCTGCAGCGAACCCTGACCCTCGAGCAATCGCTGCGAGGATCCGCCGTCCGTCGACACCGTCGGCGACCAGAAGGCAAAGATTGCAACGTTTTTCCGTTGGGCATTGCGGATAGACCGCTCGAGATCGGTGCTCCGCAGCGAACTGCCGGGCGACGTTCCTTCGGACGAATCCAGACCATCCGAGATCAACAGGATCGCCCTACGGCCCGCCGGCAGCGCGTCGAAGCGATCAAGCGTGTCGATAACGCCGTCGTAAGGGCTTCGCGGCGAGACCGAGTCGGAGCCGGTGACGATGCGAAGGGAATTGGCGGCTCGTTCAAGGTCGGTGGTAAACCGCTGGCGGATCTCCATTCTCCCGCCTCTTAAATACGAGACCATCACCCGTGAACCCTTTGGCAGTTTTCGGATGAATTCCTTGAGGTCCTTGATTTGGAGATTAAAATTGCTGGTCAGGTCGTCCTGGACAAGGATCGCCAGCGAAAGCGGGGCCTCGGTGATACTTCGGATGGAAAGGATCGTCTGCTCTTCGCGGTTCTCCGTGACGGTCAGGCGGTCGACCTGCAAAAATTCCTCGGACTGGCCCTCTTTAAGTTCCTGTTGCGTGAAAATCGAGATCGGTATCGAAACGGTGCGGACCTTTTGTTTCTCGTCGGAACGCTCCGGCTGGGCGAACGCCGCCAATGCGGTCGCGGCAATTAGGAAGAAGACGAGACTGACCTTTGTCATACACTGCGGGCCTCCGGGGTACTGTCGCAATAGTAATACAAGCGATCGGTGGAACAAAGATGTGGGATGCCTGAAGTTTGAATTAAGTTTGCGGAGTTTGTAAAGTAAATCGTGATTTATGAATGAATTGCCGACGAAATACGAGATAACGAAACGGGAGATGAACCGCGGCCGAAACCTGAAAGTTGTCGGGTTTTCGGCCCCGCTCGTCCTGTCGCTCGTGCCGGCGATCATTACGATAATCACGCTTTTCCTATTTGGTTCGACGCCGCCCGTCGCAGCCACGATCTTTTTCCTCGGGGCGATCGTCACCGTGATCGGTTTCGTTAAGGGGCTGATAATCTCCGGCATAATGGCGTATAAACATCGCCAGTGGTCGACCGATATCCGCGAGCGGATGGCCGCCGACGGCATTCGGGCCGAGGAGATCGAGTGGTTCAGGCATGAGCTGAAACCGAGCGAAAAGCGAAGCCTGAAGGAACTCCAGCGTTCGGATCTGCTGCTCGCTGACGCATACCGTGAAACGCTGGCCTCGCGGCTGACCGCGACGCGGATAATCCGCTCGTCAAAAAAGGAACTCGCTTTGACGCGGAGGCGTGAGGCCAAGCTCAAAATGCTGAAAAGCGGGAACGCGGAAGAGTTTTTGGGCGAGATTCGAAATGACCTTGAAAAGCTGAACCGCATCAACAACGAAGCCAAGGAAATGCTTGCCGAGGCGGAATCACGGATGCAGATGATAGAATCGGCGGCGCTCAGAGGCTCCGGCATGGCCGATTCGGAGCTTGCATTGAAGAAGCTTTCGGCACGGTCGCAATCGCTTCCGCTCGCACTGGAAGAGGCGAAGATGACGGATGAATTAAGACGAGAACTCGAAAGCGACCTCGCTAAGGAAAAATAGAAAAGGCCGGGCAACAAGCCCGGCCTAACGTGTTTTGGCGTTAGGAATCCACAAAAGCCGTTCGAACGTTTGAATTGAACCTGATTAAACCAGGTGGGCGGCCTTCTGTTCCCGAGGGAACATCAAAGCCCTTGCCTATGGCGAATCCCCACTGTGGAGGATCGCACTGACGCGGGCATTAGCCTCCCGCAATTCAAGTGTTGGCTCAATTATTATGGCGTCCGGTGACGAGCCCAGTAGAAAGAACCTACGCCTAAATAAATACTAACATTCGGGGGGCAAAAAGGAAATGTTTTGGGGGCTCGATCAAGGTGAAATTTGCGGCCTAAACATGCCGCAAACTTACATTGTCTGTTCGGCCTCGAATTCCTGCGGTGCGGGCTCGCGGTGCTTCAAAACACGGTCTAAAAGTTCGGTGCATTCCGCGCTTCGCGAAGCTAGTTGGGCATCGACCTGCTGGTGTTGGTGAAGTGCCTGGTGATACTCATCCGCGATGTGCAAAGCGGCAAGGATCGCGACCTTAAGCGAATCGACCGTCAGCGTCCCCGAAGAGATCTCGCGCATCTTCCCGTCCACGTACTCGGCGAGGCGGCGGATGCTGTCTCTTATACACATCTCCGAGCCCACGAGACAGCG
>JAUCQE010000317.1 GCA_030372865.1 Pyrinomonadaceae bacterium | reverse complement strand
CGCTGTCTCGTGGGCTCGGAGATGTGTATAAGAGACAGCGATATGGGTGTTTAGTGCGGTAACGAGCATCAGAGAATTTTCGAGATGCCTTGCGATAACGGGATAGTTCGGTTCGATGCCGACCGCGCAGTGGATGTTGAATGATTCGCAGGCATCGCCGAGGAGGCGCGCCGAATGGAGCAGGTTTGTAATCATAAGCGGCTTAAACACGTTGAGTTCAAAATGTCCGTAAATGCCGCCCGTGTTTATCGCCACGTCGTTACCGAGAACCTGCGCGCAGACCATGGTGAGCGCTTCGCACTGAGTCGGGTTTACCTTGCCCGGCATTATGGAGGAGCCCGGTTCGTTTTCGGGAATTATCAACTCCCCTATTCCGCTCCGCGGACCCGAGGCGAGGAGGCGGATGTCGTTGGCGATTTTCAGAAGGCCTACGGCGAGAGTTTTCAGACCGCCCGAGGCTTCGACGACGCCGTCGTGAGAAGCGAGCGATTCGAATTTATTTTCCGCGGTAACGAACGGAAGTCCGGTGAGTTCGGCGATATGTTTCGCGACAATAACGTCGTAGTTCTTCGGCACGTTGAGACCCGTTCCTACCGCAGAGCCGCCGAGACCGAGTTCGGAAAGATGCGCCAGCGTATTCTTCACGGCTCTCAGTCCGTGGTCAATCTGTGAAACGTATCCCGAGAATTCCTGACCGAGTGTGAGGGGCGTGGCGTCCATCAGGTGCGTGCGTCCAATTTTCACGACGTCGCGGAACTTCTCCGATTTTTCCCCGAGCACTTTCATAAGGGCTTCGGCTTTCGGAATCGTGTTTTCAAAAATCATTTTGTACCCGGCTATGTGCATCGCGGTGGGGAACGTGTCGTTTGACGACTGAGACTTGTTCACGTCGTCGTTCGGGTGCAGGACTTTTTTGGCGTCAGTAAGTTTGCCGCCCGTAAGGACGTGCGCCCTGTTTGCAATGACTTCATTGAGATTCATATTCGACTGCGTACCCGAGCCCGTCTGCCAGACGACGAGAGGAAATTCACCGTCGAGTTTGCCTTCGAGAATTTCGTCGCAGACCTTGCCAATCAATTCCATTTTTTCCTTCGGAAGAACGCCGCATTCGAAGTTAGCCATCGCGGCGGCTTTTTTCAGAATAGCGAAAGCATAAATGACTTCTTTCGGCATAAGTTGTCCGCCGATTGTAAAGTTTTGTTTGGAACGCTGTGTCTGTGCACCCCAGTCTGTCTCTTATACACATCTGACGCTGCCGACGAGTTCCGAA
>JAUCQE010000316.1 GCA_030372865.1 Pyrinomonadaceae bacterium | reverse complement strand
ATACACAGCGCTGTCTCGTGGGCTCGGAGATGTGTATAAGAGACAGGCTGAAGGGCCTTGAGGCGAAGACGGTCCTCACAGGCAGCACTGTCGAATTTCGCATCACCGAAGAGGACGGCACGCTGCTATTCAGGGAAAAGGCGGTGTCGTCGTCGTTTGGCGTCGTTTCGGCCTCGTGGCAGATACCGGCGGGCGTAAGGCTCGGGGATTACCGCATTGAGATCCGCGATGAAGAAGGCGACACCATCGGCAGCGAGCGGGTAAAGATCACTCGGTACGACCTGCCCAATTTCGTCGTCAATGCAAAGGCGGAGAAAGCGTTCTATTTGCCGAAGGACAAACAGATCGAGGTCGAGGTAAAGGCCGACTACCTTCTCGGCAAGCCGGTGACCAAAGGCAAAATCCGCATCGTCGAAGAAAAGAGCCGCGAGTGGAACTGGAAAGAGCAGAAGTACGAGACCGACGAAGGACAGGTCCGCGAAGGCGAGCTTGATGCGGAGGGCAAGTTCACGGTGAAGTTCGACCAGGAGGTCGAGTTCGACGACGACGAGGACGACTGGCCGAGATACCGCGACATTAAATACGCGGCCTACGTCACCGATGCCTCGACCAACAAGACCGAGCAGCGGCGGTTCGACGTCCGCGTTTCGCGCGAGCCGATACATGTTTACTTTGTTGGCAAAGAGTGGGACGTCCCGTCGCGTCTCCCGATCGAAGGTTATATCTCGACCTTTTACGCGGACGGAACTCCCGCCGAATGCGATGTCGAGGTACTTGCGAGCCCGGACGACAAGAATCGATACAGGCCGGTCGGCACGATGAAGACCAACTCCTTCGGAGCCGGCAAACTGTCGATCCCGCGGCCGAACGTCGGCGGCTCTGACGTATATGTTGACCTGCGTTTTATCGCCCGCGACAGCTCAGGCAAAAAGGGCACCCTCTTCGAACGCGAGATCAGCTTTGACGACGACGAGGAACACATCCGCATCGCGACCGACAAGAC
>JAUCQE010000315.1 GCA_030372865.1 Pyrinomonadaceae bacterium | reverse complement strand
AGGAAGAAATAACGAACCGTTTGCTCGAACTCTTCGCATAGTCCGTATCGAAGGCGCAAGAAGGGCCCGGCTGCGAACGTCGGGCCCTTTTTCTACGGCGTGGGTTTAGAAGTTTGGCCTTGGATTGCCTGGTCCGCCGCTAATTTCGCCCGAGCCCTTCAACTCCTGCGAAATCGTCTTTCCCGCCTCGCCGGCAACGTCTTTCGCACGGTCGACAAGCTGGCTCGCCGTTTCGCCGGCACGGTCGAGAAGGTTGTCACGGGTCTCGCCAACCAACTGGCCTTCGTAACGCGTCGCCGGAATGGCGAACCCGATCGCCGCGCCGACCGCCGCCGCCGCCGCCGCTACCGCGAGCGGACGCTCGTCCACGTAGTACTCATATTTTTCCTGAGCCGTGGTTCCGAGTTCTGCAGCGCGTTCATAGGCCCGGTTCGCAACGTCTTTAGCGCTTTCCAAAGTACTGTTCGCGACATTCGTTACGCTCTCCATTGCACCGCTAGCCGTGTGGCTAAGCGATTCCACTGCGTGGCTTGCCTTTTCCGTGATCGAGCCGGCGGCATCGCTGATCGTCTCGCCGATCGGCTGTCCGCTTGACGAGCGTCCCTCGCTCGTCAGATACGGTTTGGTACGGTAACCGGCCATTCTTTGCCGCCGCTTGTCCGAGTTGCTCCAGTTGTTATAAACGAGCAGTGCTGCTCCCGCACCGATCAGTGCAAATGGGAGCGGGTTGTTCATGACGGTACGTCCCGCCGAGGTCTGCATCATTCCGTCTCTAGCTTGTTTCATAAATGTCACCACCTTTCCAAATGTCGCGTCATAAACGGTGTCTTTTGCTGTTTCTAGTGCATTCGATACCTGTTCTGTTACCTGTTCCGAGATGTTCGAGATACTCAGCCGCTCCTGTATAGCGTCGATGGTCTCGCTCATGTCAGAACGCGTTTCGCCGATCTGTTGGCGTATTCTCTCAGTCTCGTCGTCGCCTTCGCCTTCTTCCTCTTCGCGAACACGCTCCAACTCCTCTGTCCCGCCGGCCGCGTCGAGGATCTCCTTATCGATCGTGTCCCGGGTCTTTAG
Source organism: Pyrinomonadaceae bacterium (assembly GCA_030372865.1). Lineage (GTDB taxonomy): Bacteria > Acidobacteriota > Blastocatellia > Pyrinomonadales > Pyrinomonadaceae > OLB17. The sequence continues at coordinate 4,743 of JAUCQE010000315.1, read as the reverse complement.
TCCACCTGTTTCTTGAGCCATTGTGCATCCTCCTTGATTGATTCGAGCGTTTCACGCGGAGCCCATTCCGTCTTTCGCAATGCCGCCAGGCCCGAACTGACCATAAAATAGCCCGCGACGCAAAGCGCGGCGCCGATCAGCAGGGCCGACGCCCAGAGCGGCACCACATACGAAAGAAGGATAATGACCGCAGCAACAAGGGCCATTGCGCCGGCATAGCCGACGAACGCCCCTGCCGCGATGTAGCCGACATTCTTTCCTGCCGCCGAAGCCTTATTCGCCACTTCGGTCTGAACCAAAGCGGCCTCTTGCCTGATCAAACGGCCCGTCTGCTCGGCAAGCTGCGAGAACAGCTCGCCGAGACTCGCTTCTTCCTTTACGATCTGCAATTGTTGCTGTGCCATGATCCCTCCTTACCCGTGTCTCCGCGCGATCGCTAATGGCTCAGCGGCCGTACATCGGACGACGAAAGCCGATCTTCGCCATATCCGTTCCCGGTGCGTCCGCCTATCGAACGTTCCATTCCCGTTCGTCCCGAACTCTTCAGGAATCGTGCCGCGAGAAAGCCGAGTGCGAATGCACCGCCGATGAATATCGCCGCGTTATTGCGAGCGACGTTCTCGACGTCGTGATATATCGCATTCAGGTCGTGGTCGTCGAAATAATGTGCGACCTGTTCAAGCTTGTCCGCTGCCGTGCTGCTGTAGTCGGCGGCAAACCGCGAGACGCCGTCGGCACGGTCGGTGTCGGCAACGTTGTCGCCGAGCCGGCGGATGTTCTCCGCAACATTGCTGAGCCCGGTCGAGAGCGTGTGCTTCTGCTCTTCGAGCGATTCCGCTGCCCTCGCCTTCACGGTTCCGAATGCTTCGCTGGCGGAATTTCTGACCTGGCCGGCAAGGCCGCTGCCGGTTTCCTGTCGTCTTGCCGTCATATTCGTGCCGGTCAGTCCGGACGGAACTCCGGTACTCGACGATTGCTGGCTGGTCCGGCTCGTCCCCATTGGGTCAGAGCTTCCAAAGGCCGACGCGCCTTTACCGGCTGGCGTCGTTTGTGACTTGTCTGTTCCTTTCTGTTGTTGTGCTGCCATTTCTGTTTACTCCTTGATCTCCTATTTTTTGTCGCCGTTGAGGCCGGCGAATGCCGCGCCTTACAGAGTTATCACTCTGGCCGCGGCCGTTCAGTAATTTGCCGTACATATCAAATGACGTCCGGCGATCAAACGTAGAAAAATTCGCTCTTTGACCGGTCGAGGGAGAGCTTTTTGAGCGTCTCCCCCGACGTCTTCCTGGTCTTTCGTTCGGCTTACTTGGTGCCAACCGTGAAGACCGAGTACACGCGGCTTGTCGGAACGGTGACGTCCGCGTCCTCCGCCGTTATGAAGAGCCCAAAGTCCGTCAGCGAAGTTTCGCTCTTGATTTCGGCCTCTTCACGTTTGCCGGAGTTAACGACCTGCCCGAGCTTCGTATAGGTGCCGTCCGGTGAATATGTCCATAGCGTGAACCTCTTGTTGGCCGGAACCTTCTTCATATCGTCAAATTTCATCTTGACCTTTGTGGTTCCGTCCTCGCGGTCGATGTACGCTTTCGCTTCCAAACCGTCGAGTTCGCCCGTGAATTTCAGCTTCACCTCTTTTTCCGCGTCGCCAAAGGTAGAGATGTTCAGCAGCGGCACTTCATACGCCATCTTGCTGACACCCGCGACCTGGGCAACCCGGTTCTCGCTTACGCGCTTCGGCACAACGGCATAACCCGTTGGGACCGAACTTGTAAATACAACCGATGTCGGATCAACCGCCGTCAGCCCTTCGGTCGGCGAGAGCACAAGCATGAACTGGTTCATCGGCGTTGAAAATTCAGCTTTCGCTATACCTTTCGCGACCGTGATCGGCCCGAGCAAGGTCGGCGTCCCCGAAGGGTCTACCGCATATGCGTAGTAGCTTGTGGCGTCTGCCGGCAGGCCGCTGAGATCGAACATGATCTTGGTACCGGCTGCCGACCGCATCACGCGGGCAACGCCGGTCGATGTCTTCAACGTACCCGACGGGGTCAAGGTCACGACCACCTCTTTATCGACCGGATACTCGATCACCGTGTACGTGCCGTCAGGGTTCACGATCACTTCCTTTTTTGTATCTTGTGCAAATGCCGCGGCCGCGAGGACCATCATCGAAGCGGCGGTGAATAAATATGCAAATAATGTTTTACTCATCTTTGAGCACACCTCCTCCTTGTTGTGCTGAGCGCGGACACGACTGTGCTTGTTTACCCTTAAGCCGCAAAGCGCGTGCCATCGGGCGTAACTCGCTTAGTTACGCAGCTTTGGATATTTGGTGTTTTATTGGAAAAACATACAATGCGTCCGGATGTATGAAACCCGAACGCATTGCTTAGAGAGGTGTTCTATCAGGCGGCCCGGGATTTCGCCTCGTTCCAGAGCGAGTCCATTTCTGCGAGGTCAGCCTCCTCAAGCGAGCGGCCTTGGTTTTTCAGGCTCTGCTCGATATACCGGAAACGGTTCCGGAACTTGCGGTTCGTGCGTTTGAGTGCCGTCTCGGGTTCGACGTCCATTTGTCGTGCGACGTTCACGACAACGAACAGCAGGTCGCCGATCTCTTCTTCTATATGTGCGGCGTCAGCCTTTGCGACCGCCTCGCGGAGTTCTTCGATCTCTTCTTTCGCCTTGTCGAGTATCTGCTCTTTCTCGGTCCAGTCGAAACCGACCTTCGCAGCTTTCTTTGTCAGTTTCAATGCCTCGAGCAGGCCCGGGAAATGGACGGGTACTTCATCAAGGATCGAATCTAGCGTCTTCTCGGCCTTACCCGACGCTTTGCGTTCGTTCGCTTTTAGCGTGTCCCAGTTATCGAGCACGTCCTTTGCCTTTTCGAGTTTGGCGTCGCCGAACACATGCGGATGACGGAGCACCAACTTCTGCGAAACGCCTTCGGCTACGTCTTCGATTGTGAACTCACCTCGTTCCGCACCGATGGTCGAATGAAACACGACCTGAAGCAGCAGGTCGCCGAGCTCTTCCTTCAAATGCTCGACGTCGCCTGTCGCCTCAGCATGCTGGATGGCGTCAAACGCTTCGTACGCTTCTTCGAGCAGGTACTGGGAAAGGGAACCGTAGGTCTGTTCGCGGTCCCACGGGCAGCCGCCCGGAGCCCGCAGGCGTGCCATCACGGCAACAAGTTCGTCAAGTTTTTTCGACATAGCGATATTAAAGTAAAGAAACACGGGGAAGTCTAGGAACTCCGGCTAAGCGTTGAGCGAAAAGCCGCTTTCAACCATCTTTTCCCAAGTGCTAATATCGTAGAAAAGGAAATAGCCATGATCGGACACGACGAGAATCAGGAAGAAGTAACGTACAAGGTCACTGACCGCCGCAAGTTCAACCCGGACGGCTCTCTAAAGGAAGGTGTCGAGCTCGAAGCGAAACCCGCGGAGCCCGTCGCCGAGCCGCCGAAAGCTGAACCGGCAACAACGCGGGAACCGGCTGAGCCCGTAGCGGCCGCGGCGGAACCAGCAGAGTTTCCGGGCGAAGACGAAGCCGCCGAAGACGAACTCGCCGGCGCAGAAGACCCGGCAAGCTTTGTTAATTTCCTCTCGACGCTCGCGACGAACGCGGCTGCCGCACTCGGGGCGATCGCACACCCTGCGACCGGACAGCGGACGCTTGACCTCGACACGGGCAAGTACTGGCTCGACGTGCTCGCGATGCTTCGTGACAAGACAAAAGGAAACCTCGGCACGCAGGAAGCACGCATCCTCGACAGCCTTCTCGCCGACCTTCGCATGCAGTACGTGACGATGGTCCGTGCGACGGAAGAAAAGCTAAAGGCACAGGCCGCGAAAAAGTTTTCCGGCGATGACATTCTCGGGAAAAGGTAGGCAGCGACGATCGCCGGGTATATGAAGCTCACATTCCTTGGAACGGGAACATCAACCGGAGTGCCCTCGATCGCGTGCGATTGCGAGACCTGCATGTCCGACGACCCGCGCGACAAGCGGCTGCGTGTTTCGATCCTTGTCGAGCACGCGGACAAGACGATCCTGGTGGACACCTCGTCCGATTTTCGCCAGCAGGCTTTGCGGGCTAACATCCGAAAGCTGGACGCCGTGCTGATCACGCATTGCCACGTCGACCACGTCTTCGGCCTAGACGATATCCGCCCGCTGAATTTTCGCTACGGAGCAATGCCGGTCTTCGCGAACGACATCGCTTGGATCGACCTCAAACGCATCTTCCAGTACATCTTCGAGCCGACGCATTTCGGCGGCGGATTGCCGCAATTGATCCCGCATACGGTCGTTCACAATTCTCCGTTCTGCATCGGCGACATCGAGATCACCCCGCTTGAGGTCATCCACGGTAAGCTACCGGTCATCGCATACCGCTTCAACGATTTTGCCTACGCGACCGACCTCAAAACGATCCCGCCTGAATCGATGAACGGGCTCCGCGATCTCGACGTGTTCGTCCTGGACTGCGTCCGCATCAAGCCGCACTCGACGCACCTCAACCTCGAAGAGGCCCTCGCCATAATCGAGGACCTGAAACCCAAACGGGCGTACCTCACACACCTCAACCACGACATCCTCCACGAACGCGACACGGCACTGCTTCCTGATAACGTCGAATTCGCCTACGACGGACTGGTTATCGGATCGTAAAATCGTTGACCCCGGACGGCTTTTCTGATAGCTTTCCCGCACCGCTTTTTAGCGCCGGAGGTTCCTGCCAATG
>JAUCQE010000314.1 GCA_030372865.1 Pyrinomonadaceae bacterium | reverse complement strand
TACACCGTTCGGAACTCGTCGGCAGCGTCAGATGTGTATAAGAGACAGGATTAAGGGCAAACTCGCGGAAGAGCTTGCCGAAGGTGTTCGTAAATTTCTCGCTCGCAAAGGCGAGGTTGTGCTCTCCGCGGTAATAGCGTTCGGGACGGGCGTAGCGGAGTGCGGCTTCACGGAGCCGCCCGATGGTCTCTTCGATATATTGGTTCATATTTTCCCGTTAGCGGAGCAATGCCCCAGCGACCGCGCCGATCGCGATGTCGCCGAGGCGTTTCCAAACGGACGTCTTCCGCCGCCGCAGCTCGGCGATCAGTGCGTCCTGCCGTTCGATCGCGGCGTCCTGGGCGGCGATCGTCTCATTTTTTGCGGCGAGTGCGGTGCGGAGTGCTTCCGTCTCAGTTTTGCGGACGGCGGCAAGCTCGGTGAGCAGCGCCGTCATTTGTCGTTCCGTCTCAACTCTTGATCGAAGCGCGCCATTCTCGCGTTCGAGTGCCTCGATCAGGACGCGCGAGGCGGCGAGTTCATCCGTCTCAGTTTGTGCGGCGGCGTGCGTCGCGAAGACCACGCCGAGCAGAATCGGTATTAGCAGAAAGTTTCTTAAGTTCTTCATCTTGTCGTCGTGCGGCGGTGTTCTGTTCGGCGATCTGCCGTTCGAGGTACGCGGCCTTTTCCTTGTAGATATGCGTCTCAGTTTCAAGCCGTTCGGCACGTGCCCGCTGCGTCTCAGATTCGGCAACGGCGATGCGTGCGGCCTTCTCCAGTTTTGTTAGCTTCAAGTGTGACCAGGCGGCCGTCGCGATAGCGATGAACGCTATCAGCAAAACGGCCGCGAGGTATGTGCGTGTTCGTGGTGTCATTTCTTTTCCGTGTCCGTGCCGCGGCTGCGTCGGTTGTGAAGGTGGAGCTGCAGCATCACATCGACGGCCTTGCCGGCAGCGAAGAAGAGGATCGGCAGGATGACTGCCGAGACGATGGTGATCAGCGTTCGCGTCTCGATCGCCGCAAGGACGGACGTCAGCGAACTGCAATAGGCGATGAGGAAGTTCTTCATGTTGTTCATATGCTTTTGTTAATGCAGGCCGTCTCAACTTGCCGCCGCTCGCGGATCTTGCCGAGTGCGACCTGCCGGTAAAGGTAAAAGAGCATCGTCGCGGCGGTGATCGCGGCAACCGCGAACCAGACCTCGCGGGTCACGCCCGAAAGCGTCCCAACTATTGCCCAGCCCGCCTGCCACGCGGTCGCGGCGACCGTGGTCCAGAGCGATTTCGCACGGTCCGTGCGGTCGATGACCGCGAGCGACATCCGCTCGATGCGGTCGTAATTTTCGATCGCGGCGTTAACGACCGGTTCTACACGGTCGAGCGTTCGCGAGTCGTCATAACAGGTGCACGCAGCGCGTTGCACCGCGGCCAACGGGGCCGGCATTGCTGTGGAGGGAAGCGGAGGAGTTTGAGGTAAGGAGTTGGAGGTTGTCGGTGCAGATAGAAGGTGAGGTGCCGGCCCCGTCGTCGCGGGGCAGCCGGCCGCGCTGGCCGGAATGTCGAGAAGCTCTTCGGTCAACAGGACGCCGTGCACGCGAAGCGGAAGCGCGAGGTCCCAGCGTCCGGTCATTATCGGTTCGAGGAAAAATCGGGTTCGGTAACGCGTCTTCGCAAGCCGCGGTATCGAGCCGAGCCATGTGTGCCGCTTGCGGACAAATTCCGTTATCCATGCCTTTTCAGAGAGGCGAGGGGAGACGCGGTCGCGGATCTTTTCATACGACCCGTGCGTCATCGCGTCGAAAATCACCGCCAGCGACAGCGGCAGCACGAAGCCCGAACCTTCGCACGCCTGCACCGCCGGCAGCATGTAACGCTCGAACGCGACCTCTTCCTGTGCGGCCCGCATCTCGGCGGTCATTCCCGCAGACCGGAGTGCGGAACGGAAGACACTGCTTTCGGCGAGCGTCGCGGTCGCACGTTCGCTGCGGTCGCCAAGTATCGGTAGATGCTCGGCCAGAATGCCCGCCTCGGCCGTTCCGCCCAGCTCAAGATATCGCCGCACGACCGCCGCCAACGACCCCGAACGATGTGTGAACTGGCTGATGCCGTATGAGACGCCCGCACCGTCATCAAGCACCGCCACCGCCGTCGGATCGCCTGTTGCCCTACCCGTTTCGAATACGCGAATGACCGCCGCAGCCTTCCTTATCGCCGAAAGAGAAAATGTTGTCTTAATGTGTGCCATAGATGAAACAATGTGTTGCAGAATACACAAACGTTTAGTAGAATAAAACGGACGGACGATATTGGGCAACCTTATCGATCTTTGATTCACATCGCCGCTTTCATACCGCCCGGCCATTTGCAGGCTACTAGCCCTGCAAATAAAAGGCGATAACAAACTTTCAGAAATGCGTGAAAAGCGTGATAAGCGCAAAAAGCAAGGAGTAACGTTTATGACCGATATGAAACAACCAGCAACAGAGAACAGGACGCGATTACGCTTAGGCGAGATCGAACGGCTTATTAGAAAGAACAGGCTTATCGTGCCCGTACCGTCGCGGCGGGCTCTTTTGAATATGTGCGAGGAGGGCGTTTTGGAGACGGCCGGCAATGCCCCGACACGGCTGGGATGGCTTGTTTATGAGGATTCGTTCTGGGCGTGGGTCCGCTCGATTGATGGCGGGACGGACGAATAGCGCGCTTATCGCGCTTCTTGCGCTTATCGAGAAGTTTGGTATTCCCGGCGTCCGCGGTTCTCTTTATTCTCGCCATTGTATGAATGACGAAAACACCATACAGAACACGACGGACGCCGGGGCTGAGAGCCTCAGGCGTGAGAACGAGGAACTTAGGAACGC
>JAUCQE010000313.1 GCA_030372865.1 Pyrinomonadaceae bacterium | reverse complement strand
CGCTGTCTCGTGGGCTCGGAGATGTGTATAAGAGACAGGATGTGGGCGGCCGGCAGTTTTACATGGGCTCGCCGGAATACATGGCGACCTTTGCAAAGCGGCTTGTGCAGGCGGGGGCGAAGTTTGTCGGCGGATGCTGCGGAACGACGCCGACGCACATAAAGCTAATATCGGACGCGATCCGCTCGATCAGCCCGCGTCAACTGCACACCCAGCAGGCCGCACATCACGCACGGGTACATGAGCTAAAGCCCGAGGACGTTTCCGTCATGCCCGCCGAGGAGCGTTCGAACTGGTCGCGAAAGGTCGCACGCGGCGAGTTTGTGACCAGTGTCGAGGTGCTGCCGCCGAAGGGCTGCGATGCGGCGAAGACCCTAGAATCGATCCGCTTGCTGAAGGACGCGGGCGTCGATGCGGTAAACATTCCCGACGGGCCGCGTGCGCAGACGAGGATGTCGGCACAGGCAACGGCGGTGCTCGTAGAACGCGAGATCGGCATCGAGGCCGTGCTTCACTACTGCTGCCGCGACCGCAACCTGCTCGGGATGATGAGCGACCTTTTGGGTGCGGCGGCGTTGGGGCTTCACAACCTTTTGATCATCACGGGCGACCCGCCAAAGATGGGCCCATACCCGGACGCGACGGCGGTTTTCGATATCGATTCGATCGGTTTGACGAACATGGTCAACCGCCTCAACCATGGGCTCGACATCGGCAATAACCCGATCGGCCTTCCGACCGCGTTCTCGATCGGCGTCGGCGTCAACCCCGGTGCTGTGAACCTTGACGAAGAGATACGCCGTTTTGAATGGAAGGTCGAGGCCGGTGCGGAATACGCGATCACGCAGCCCGTTTTCGATACGGAACAGCTTCGGTCGTTCATCGAGAAGATATCGCACGTGAAGATACCGATCATCGCGGGAATCTGGCCGCTGGTGAGCTATCGCAACGCGGAGTTTTTGCACAACGAAGTGCCCGGCGTGAACGTAACGCCCGAAATTCTCGAGCGTATGCGGATCGCCTCGGAAAAAGGCAAGGAAGAGGCCCGCGAGGAAGGCATCGCCATCGCCCGCGAATCCCTGCTTGAGGTGCGGGACATCATCGCCGGCGTTCAGGTCTCGGCTCCCTTCAACAACGTGAAATACGCGCTGCAGGTGTTTGAGGCACTTGACGAATTCAAGGCCGTGGCGGTCTAGGTTTTAGACAACGCGCGGAAAAGGGCGGGAGGAGAGCATCCTCGCCGCCCTTTTTGTTTTGACCCTGCATTTAGCGGAGGTCATAGGTGTTTTCGCTGAAATCACCGTTGACACCCCAGCGCGCGACACGAGTCGAATTCGTGAGCGACTGGTTTATCCAATAAAAGCTGACGGAGCCGGCAGTAGCTCCCTGGCGGTAGATGGCAAGGTCCGTTCTTCCGTCACCGTCGTAATCGCCCTGTGCAGGGACATCCGAAGATATACCCCACTGCCGGGTAATAGTCGTGCCCGTACTGCTCCGAAGGATCCACCAGACCAACGGATTAGTGGACGTCGCTCCTGTGCGCGCGATCGCCAGGTCAAACATTCCGTCGCCGTCGTAATCGGCGGGAACGATATAGTCGGAGTTGAAATTGCCGAATCGAGTAAAGACCGCTGCTCCGTCGGAGCTTCGACGAACGATGAAATGGTTCGACGGAGAGATGCCGACGCGGTAGACCGCGACGTCGAACTTGCCGTCGCCGTCATAATCGCCGGGCACGGGCTCGTCTTTAGTACTTATCCCGTCGCCGGTCGTGCCCCACTGCGTAACCTCGTCGGTTCCCGTCGTACTTCGCCTTACCCACCAGAAGGCCTGAGCTCCGGCGGTTGCTCCCGGGCGAAAGACAGCCGGGTCGGTCTTGCCGTCGCCGTCGTAGTCCCGAGCGACCGGCTTGTCGCCGCCGACTCCGAACGCAACCGTCTGAACGGTAAGGTCGGAACTGCGGACGATATAGAAAAAGCTCTGCTGCCCGGCAGCGTTTGCCCGAAAGACCGCGATGTCGGCCTTTCCGTCGCCGTCGTAATCGCCGGGCGTCGGGAAATCGGTGTTCGCGTCGCCGAAGTTGGAAAACACCTGGCTGCCGTTCTGCGAGTTCGATCCCCACCAGGTTATTGACGCTTGTCCGGGCGGCGAGACGCTCGGGAATCGCAATACGCTAAGGTCGGTGCGGCCGTCGCCGTCGCGGTCGATGGGCCTGGGCAGTGCGACCTGGCCGCGGACCTCGCCGCCGGGATTGTTGGTCGAATGAACGTTCACGTAGGTCTGGCCGGAACGCAGATGCGCGATCTGGGTCGGCGTGATCGCGACGGTGCCGGTGATCGTTCCGCTGGTGCCGCCGACGACGCCGAGAGTCAAAAGAACGGTCCCGTTCGCTCCGATCGGAGACGGGCCATGGATGTGTGCGGCGGTTTGGGTACTGGAAAGGCCGCTAAAAACGACGGTGTAAGAAAGCGTGCCGGCGGCCGCGTCCAAGGTCAGCCGAGCACTGCCGGTCGCGTTCGAAGAGACCGGCGGCACTTCCTGTCCGGGCGAAAGATTTGCCATGTAGATCTGGCCGAATGCAGGAACGCACACGGCTAGCAGGGTGATCGCAATAAGTGCGAGACGAAAAAGCATTGAGAGAGCCTCCTAAGAAATGTATATTCGGGGACTTCGCTACATTACTGCGGGTTTGTTTAACAGTCAACAGGAATAATCAAAGGCCCTCGGCAAGGGCTGTGAGATATCTTTCATGTCGTGTGAGATATCTTTCTTTTGCTGTGAGAAAACTTTCTTATTTTGCGAGAAATCTTTCTTATCGTGAGAAAAAACCTTTTTCTCACGGTTCGGTAAGGGCTTTAAACGTGAAAAAGGCGGGTTTTGCCCGCCTTTTCGTCGTGTCTCCGTCGCGTTCGGCTATTTGCCCGATGCAGCTTTTGATGAGCCCTTGAAGGCTTTTTCCTCTTTTTCCATCTCCGACCCGATCTCTTCGAGTTGTGCCGCGTCGAATTCCTTTTCGAGTTTCGGGAACATCTGGCCTTCCTCTTCCTGCACGTGGTGCTCGATGTCTTCCA